>SKHI01000013.1 GCA_007117065.1 Candidatus Woesearchaeota archaeon | reverse complement strand
TTTTTGGACCTATTTGGACTTGTACGAGAGTAGCTGTTTTTGTATCCAAAATGATATCCGAAAAATTATTGTATAGATTATTTTGGATATCAAAGAATTCTCGCTGCGTTTTTATAAAATACGTTAGACCAACATCCCAAGCCCCTTGTGCAATACCTAGCCAGAATAGTCTGCTATCTGTGCAGAGCGTTTGTATGAGCTGTTCGTTTTTTTGTGGGTTGTTTTTGAGTCGTAAATAAATTTTTGCCGATGTGTATCCAAGAAGAAGAGGGTCTATCCAGGTAACGTATTGCGTTATTATTTTTTGTTCTTCTAGTTTGTTTATTCGGTACCGAATACTTTCTTTTGATTTGTTCACACGCTTTGCTATTTTAGAGTCAAATATACGAGCGTTTTGTGTGAGTGCATAAAGAATCTTTTTGTTTGAGACATCTAAATCAGTCATTTTAAGATTTTATAGGTCTTTGTTTATAATTATTCCTTTTTTTCGTTATTTTTTAACAACAATATTTAATAATAAATAATACTACTAAATAGTAACAATTTAATACGGAGTAAAAAACACTAATATGAAAATAACGAGATTTGAAGGAGAAGAAGTACCACCAGAAGACATAGTACAAACGATACGAGACCGAATAGATCATAAACCCTTAACGCATCTGGGACCATACTTGTTTGAAATAGACGATGCTCAGCACAAACCAATACCTGCAGGAATACTTGCTCTAAATCCAACATATACCATTCCAGCAGCAGAGCAAGCCATTAGAGAATATGGAATACCAATTCAAAGTATCGCACTATACACGCAGATGATCCCAGAATTCTTTAAAGAAGGAACAGTACAAGCACGCATACAAGAAGAAAAAGAAGAATTTACAGGAAGAAAGTTAAAGGGGTTTTCAGTTGCAGAACCATTCATACGAACGCACGGTCCACTACAAGAAGTATTTAGTGAAGACTACTTGACAGACATAGTGCGTGCGCACGTAAAAAATATGAACAAGCAAATACATCAAATAGAAGAACTATTTCCAGGATTTAAATTAGAAAAAAAAGGAACTCTTTACTTGCAAGAAAAAAAGAGTTTACTTGAACAAGGAAGGGAAAAAGGCAAAACCTACGGAGCGCTAGACCCAGTAAGTATCACCAATGAAACATTCATTACAGGACTTTTACAAGAATTAAAATCAAGATATAAACCATAAAAAACCGCTAGAAGCCAGGTGGCAAAAGGCTTCTTTCTCAGTTCTTGTACGCATAGTGCAACCCAGTATAGCAGCATCATCCTGATAGAAAAAGGAAAGTCTTTTTAGAGAGAACAGAAACACTAGTGTGTACACTGCGAAGCATCAAAGAAAAGGAGTGTGCAATCCACACAATGAATATCATATTATTTGGAAAACCAGGATCAGGAAAAGGAACGCAAGCAAACATACTCAAGAAAGAAGGGTTTACTATCATAGCAACAGGAGACCTCATTAGACGAGAAATAAAAAAACAAACACCTCTTGGAATAACCATTCAAGAATACGTACAACAAGGATTACTCGTGCCCGACGAGACAGTCATAGAATTATTACGAGAAAATATGCCTACAACAAACGTTCTTTTTGATGGATTCCCAAGAACATTACATCAAGCACAAGAGCTCAGCAAAAAAATACCTATAAAAAAAGCGATCTTTTTGCATACAGAAGATGAAGTGATTATAGAAAGAATAAAAACAAGAATTACCGTTGAGCGAGATCACAAGACAATAAGCTTTCAAAATAAGCAAGAAGCAGAAGAATACATTTCTCAAAAAGGAGGAGTGATTGTAAAGCGAAGTGACGAAACAGAAGAAGTAATCAAGCAACGATTAGAAACATACAGAATCAATACCAAACCACTCATAGAGTACTATAAAGAGCAAGGAGTATTTGCCAGCATTGATGGAAGTAAAAGCATAGAAGAAGTACATACCGCAATTAAACAACTCATCCAAGAATAAGGACTTTTAAGAAGGAATGTATCCATCTTTTTGCAAGCTCCACAACTTTTTGTACAACCCATCCTGTGCAATCAGCTCGCTGTGGGTTCCTACTTGTTTAATCGTACCTTTATCCATTACGACGATAACATCTGCACGCATAATTGTGCTTAGGCGATGCGCAATAATAATGGCGGTGCGGCCTTGCATGAGCTTGAATAAATCTTGCTGTAGTTCAAACTCTGTTTCTGAATCTAAAGCACTTGTTGCTTCGTCGAGAACAAGAATACGCTTATTGGCTAAAAGAGCTCGAGCAATACTGACACGTTGTTTTTCACCGCCAGAAAGCTTAACTCCGCGCTCACCTACTATCGTGTTTACTCCATGAGGAAAGTTTTTTATTACTTTGTCTAACTGAGCAAAACGTATCGCTTGTAAAACATCTTTTTTTGTAGCAGAAGGATTACTAAAACGAATATTATTATACAATGTATCATCAAACAAAATAGCTTCCTGGGGAACAATAGAGAGCTCTGAGCGTAATGACTCTTGTTTAATAGAAGAAATATCAACGCCATCTATAGATATAGAGCCTTTATTTAGATCATATAATCGGTACAGAAGCTTAATCAGAGTCGTCTTACCGCTCCCAGAGGCACCTACAAGGGCTACTTTTGTTTGTGGAGCAATGGACAAGCTAAACCCGCGTAAAACATATGCTTGCTTGTACTTAAACCAGACATTATCAAAGACAATACCCCCTTGTGATACCTTGAGACGAGAAGCATGAGGGGAATCCACAACAGATTGTTGTTGCTTATAGTAAACAAATAACGACTCAAAATCAGCCATAGAACGATAAAATGAGCGAATACCACTATCAAAACTATACAAGTGACCAACCAATAAACCATACGTTGTATAAATAAAAATTATTGAACCCAAGGAAATACCTCCGCGTAAAAAAGACAGAATCGGAAAAAGAAGTACAAGAAACGTACCCAGACTAGCAATAAAAACATGACCTGAAGTCAGATACGTATAATAGTTCCAATGAGCAAGCGTCTTTATGCGCGTATTCTGTGCAAAAGAAAGAAATCGTTTTTTAATTTGATTTTCTTTACCAAAAAATTTAATACTCTCAACATTTGTTAAAAAATCACTTACAGTAGCTTTCTCTTCGTCCTCGGCATCATTAGCAATAATATTAGCACGTTGTTGTCTCCTATTAATATACAAACTATACCCAATGAAAACAAGTACAGTAGCTAAAACTAACAAAGCACTGAGTACATCAAAAAAAGCAATACTAACACTTACAATAATAACTTGAAATAAGAGCGGGGTAAAATTAAAAAAAATAGTATCGCATAAACGCTCAACAGCAGCAGAGCCACGAACGAGTTTACTAATAAGTGAACCAGTCTTTGTATTCAAATGAAAAGAATAATCCAGAGTAATTACGTGGTCGAATAACCGTTTTTTTAAGTCAAACATCATTCGCGTCTCAAAACGATGAACCCCTCGTGCAAAAAACCATCGAAAAATAACCTTAATACAGACGATACTCATGAAAGCGAATAACACCAATAATAATATCTGTACAAAAGCATCATACTGTATATCACCAGACGAAAAAAGAGTCGCCTCATCAGTAATTATCTTAAACAAATACCGTTCAGATAATAAAA
>SKHI01000015.1 GCA_007117065.1 Candidatus Woesearchaeota archaeon | reverse complement strand
TGAACAAGGTCAGCTCACCCAAGAATTAAAAGATAAGATGATTGCTATTAAAGATCTTTCGTACACAGGAGAGTTTGGCTTACAGGAGCTTCTTGAGCGCTGTCAGGACACTCTTTCCGAAGAAGATGTTATGGGTGAGAAGGTTATTATGCAACGCTTCTTTCATGAACTTTCAAAGGATACTGGTCTTGCCGGCTATGGATTAGCAGATATTCGTCGTCTCATTGAGCTTGGAGCAGTGGATGTGTTATTACTAAGCGAATCACTTGATGACGCGTTAATTGCTGAGTTGGAGGTTGCTGCTGAAAGCATGGGTTCTGAAACGCAGCTTATTAGTGGCGAGACGCGCGAGGGAAATCAACTTGAAAAAATGGGTGGTGTTGCCGCCATTCTTCGCTACGCAGTAGAATTTTAGGGCTTTCCGACACTCCAAAGCAATTCAAAGTATTTCTTGTAGCTCTGTGCGACAAGTTTGTCTTGTATGACAAACGCGTATGGGTTGTCTGAATACACTGCTATCATTATCTTTGTACCTGTAATAATTGTTTCTTGAAATTGTGCGAATTCTTTACTGAGGTAGCGAACGTTTGTGTATGCGTTATCTGCAAGTATGTCTCCTTCTTCTCGAACACTCTCATCAAACACTTGTCTGGAAACCATTTTTTTTGTTACTCATTTATTGTGGAAATTCTGCCACCAGGTACATCCAAGTATTTCTACGGTTATTGGGCATCCTCCAAAAGTGTTGTATTCTTGTTTTGGGTCTTGTATCATCTGGTGATATGCTTCTTTTAATCCGCGTATTCCTTTGTATACGGTCGCAACCTCTTTTTTTTTGTTCTCGTTGTTGTTTCTGTTTCAGTTCTGGCAGGATGCGTTTGAATTGTCTCTTTTTTTCCTCTATCTATTCCATAAAATATTCTGGATCTGTTGCTTGGTGTACGCGTCTCTTTCCTTCGAGTATGTAGTTAATAATTCCTTTTTCTATCAGACTATTTACGTCTCTGTGCACTGTGGAGTTGGGAAGGTTTGTTTCTCAGTTATATCAGAGAAAATAACTTTTCTTTTTCTTGTTTAATCCTTTGTTCTATTGGCTGTATGTTTGTAAAGCGTAGAGAAGGGTCTATGTTTCCGAGAAGTATTTTTTCTTTTCTGTCTATGAGGTTGCTGAGTTGTTCTACTCGTTTGATAAAAAAGAGTTTTTCTAGTGTTTCTTCATCTACGGTTAATGCGTACTGTTCTATGAACGAAGAAAATTCTTTTTTTGCAAAGTAATATTTGTATTGTATTCCTGCAAGTTCGTATTCTTTAGGCGCGAGTCGTACATGTTCCCAGTCAATAAGACGTATTTTTTCTTGCTCACACATAATGTTTGTTAACGAAACATCGTTATGCGTATACACAAGGGGTTGTTCAGGTAGTGTCTTAAAGAGCTTTTTTACTTGTTTAATCAAAGGAAGTATTTCTTCTTGTTCTCTAAAAGTAAGAGTAAATTGTTTTTTGTCATATTCTTGAGCGTGTAGTTGAGAAAAAAATATTGCAAGCTCTTCTTCTATTTGCAAATAATTTTTTGGGTGTGCTCCAGAAATGTATTCTTCAAGTATGTATTCATTTTTATGCGTATATACGTTTGGCCCGAAAAATCCTTTTGTGCGCATTAAGAATTCTTTTTCTGCAGTATTTGTTTTTCGCAAAACATATTTTTCGTTAAGTAATACGTTTGTTCGTTTGCTTCCGCTGGGAAGTAGCCTTGTTGAAGTAAGTTTTTCCTCTATTAATGATAGTATTTCTTCATAGAGTTTCTCGCTCATTACTTACTCTGGTATTCGCGCACTGTTTGCGCTACTACTTCATGGACTTTTTCATCGAGTGCTGAGGGAATAATTGCTTCTGCATTTGCTTCCTGGTAGTTTGCTAGTGCGTCTGCTATTTCTATAAGGAGTTCTTGGCTAATATCTGTTATGTTTGCATCAAGCAGTCCTCTGAAAAGTCCTGGGAATACGAGGAGGTTGTTTATCTGGTTTGGGTGGTCGCTACGGCCTGTAGCAATTATTTTTGCTCCTCCTGCTCGTGCCTCTTCTGGTTCTATTTCTGCTACGGGGTTACTGAGTGCAAAGATGATGGGTTCTTTCATCTTTTCTACGTCTTCTTTACGTAGGATGTGTGGTTGGGATACGCCAATAAACACGTCTGCTCCTACGATTACTTCTTGGAGTGTTTGTGCGGGTTCATCTACTGCAAATGCTTTTTTGTACGTGTTCACTTCTCTTTTTTGGGTTATGAGTCCTTTGCTGTCGAGTACGTACAGTTTCTTTGCTCCTTGTGCTCGCAACAATTTTGCTATTGCTATTCCTGCACTACCTGCTCCGCTCAGTACGATCTTTATTTCTGAGAGTTGTTTACCCAGTAATCTGAGGCTGTTTTTGAGTGCAGCACTTACGACTACTGCTGTTCCGTGTTGGTCGTCATGAAAAACTGGTATGGAGAGTTTTTTCTTGAGTTCTTCTTCTATGTAAAAGCAGTCGGGAGCGCGGATATCTTCAAGGTTTATTCCTGAGTAGTTTATTGCGAGAGCTTCGATTAGCTCAACAAGTTTTTCTGGGTCTGTTTCTTCAAGTACGACGGGAAGTGCATCTACGTTACCAAATCGTTTAAACAATGCTGCTTTTCCTTCCATTACAGGATATGCTCCTGCTGCTCCGATGTTTCCAAGTCCCAGTACGGCTGTTCCATTACTGATTACTCCTACGCTTCTTCCTACAAAGGTGTGGGTGCGTAGTGCTTCTGGGTGTTGTGCTACGTGTTTTGAGACTGCTGCTATTCCTGGAGTGTATGCTATTGAGAGATCTTGTTTTGTGTGTATGGGTACTGTGAGTGCGAGTGTTATTTTTCCTTGTTTTTCTTCGTGCAGCCGTAATGATTCTTCGTTATAGTTCATATAAAGAGGAATGTGTTATTCTTTTTTAAGTGTTGTCAGGAATTCTTCAAATCTTCCTTCTCTCTGTATATCTTCAACATAGTGTCGTACATCCTGGTTACGAAATTCTTTTTTTCTCATGAGTGTAAGCATGTCTGTAAGGCGTATTCGTTGCGCACTAATTTTTTCTCCTCCTGGGTCAAGTGATGTATTTGTGTATTTCTCTACATTGCATACGTAGTAATGTGTTGCAAGGTACAGTTTTCCATCCCTCTTAAGACTAAATACTTTTCTAAAACTGCCTGTTATTCCCAGCTCCTCTACCACCTCTCTTTGTGCGGCAACGAGGGGGTCTTCATCCCAATCTGCGCAGAGGCCCCCTGCAAGGCCAAGGTAGGGCTTTATGTGTGGTTGCTGTTCTTGTACATAGATAAGTTCATCTCCTTCTATGACAAATACTTGTACGCTCTCCTTTGGTTTTACTGCCTCGAATGTTTTTATTTTTCCATCAAAGAGTTTTTGCTCCCATTCGTACACGCGAAAAATGTCTCCTTGATAGGCTATACGAGCGTTTTTGGGTATCATGGGTGTATTTATGAAGGTATTTTTTTATTAAGGTTACTGAAGCGAATATTCTTAAATACCATTCTTTTTTTTGCATATCTTATGGATTGGTTGCAAGAGTGTTTTATAGAATTGTCTCTTCCAAATTATCCTGCTTCTGTCTCCTATTCTCAGCGGTTTAAAGGGTATAATGCGAACATGCGTGTCACAAAGAATACGTATGTCTTTTCTCTGAGCTACTTGTGGAAGGATGTTGATGTGTCCATTCGTAAGGGTGTAATTCAACAGCTCCTTATTCGTTTTCATAAGTTGCAGCTCACTACGCCTTCAACCCAACTGTATACATTTTTTTTGCAAAACTTAAGCGAATATGCTCCGCGTACCGCAAGTGATTCTTTACTCAGTGCGCGTTTTGCGGTGCTAAACGAGCAGTACTTTTCTGGATTATTGTCTCAGCCAAATCTTGTTTGGGGTTCTTATTCCTTAACGAAACTAGGTCATTATGAGTATGCGTCTGATACAGTAAGTATTAGTACTGCTCTAAAAGAAGCAGGTCCTCTCTTGGATTATGTATTGTATCATGAGTTATTGCATAAAAAACATAAATTTACGTGCACTTCGTCTGGTCGTACGCGCCATCATACGCGGGCGTTTCGCGAAGACGAAAAGAAATTTCTTCTTCCTCGTGCTGAAGAACAGTTGTCTGCGTATATTCAGCGTTTACGCGAACAAAAACGTTCTTCATGGTGGAAGTGGTAAGTATAAATAGGAGTATTACGTATTGCGTGTATGTCTTTTAGTAAGCGCTTTCCGAAGAATCAACCAACAAGTCCGTATCCACAGTGGGTTGAGGTAGCTCTGAGCGAGTCTGAAGAAGAGCGTATCGAGTCTACTGCTCGCGCAGACCATATTTCTTTGATGCGCGAGTGTCTCGATGATGCGTATGCTCTTGTGAGGGAGCGAAAGCTGAAAGAATATCAGACCAATGTGGTGCAACTTGCTATTGCTTTCTTTGAAAAACGCACAAGTCACGTTGTATACTACAAGGAAGAATACGCAAAAAAAATATTCGATGAGCGTTTTTCCTAACGGAGATATTTTTTGCTATTATGGATATCAAGCATTTCTTCATCTGGCCCGTGTGTGAAGTTGTATATTGCTGCAACGAGCCAAATCATAAATACAAGACTCAGCGTAAATCCCCACGTGGCATCCCATCGTGTCACGATAAGCATGCTAAATAAGAATCCAATAAGGCTCATCACCATAAAGCTTGTAGGAAGCGTCCTTGACACAAAATGATTCATTTTTTTACACCTCAGAACAATAGAGGATGTGAATGTTTATATAGTATGCGTTATTTTGCTTTTTTATGCAGAGTTGGTATCATCAACACTATAAGAAACTATTTCTCATACCTCTTCTTCTTATGATTCTCTCAATTGGTGTTATTGCCTATACGATTCATGATACAGGCAGTTTTGTGCGTAAGGGTGTTAGTTTATCTGGTGGCGTGTCTGCCACAATAACTCTGGACGCTCCAGTTGGTCGAGACGTTCTCTCAACAGCTCTTCTTGAAGCGTTTCCCGATGGTGATTTTGCGGTTCGAACCCTTTCTGGCTCTATTCCTACATATGTTGTCGAAGCCGCTAACCTCCTAGGAGGGGAGCAAGAAGCCGCTCATGCTTTAGAGGCGTATTTTGTTCAGGAGTTATCTGCTACAAGCGTTTCATTAGAAACTACTGGTCCAAGTCTTGGAGCATCTTTTTTTAATCAAACTATTCTCGGTGTTCTTCTGGCATTCCTGTGGATGGGTTGGGTTGTATTTCTTTACTTTGGCTCAGGTAAATGGCTTAAGGTATTACTTGGGGTAATTGCTCTGAGCGCAACTATTCTTGTAACCTCGGGCGTTTTTTCGGGCACTACTGGTCTTGTGTTGTTGTTTGCTGTTGTTCTTGCTCACATAGTGTTCTACCTTATAGTAAGCGTTCCAAGTGGTGCGATAATCTTGGCTGCTGCAAGTACTATTCTATTCACTCTTGCCGTGATTAACCTTATGGGGGTTCGTCTTTCAACAGCTGGGGTAGCAGCGTTTCTTATGATTATTGGATATAGTGTAGATACAGACATTCTCGTTTCTACGCGCGTATTAAAGACAGGTAAAGGGTCTGCTCCATTGTTCCAACGCCTGCTTGGCGGCGTCAAAACTGGTCTGACCATGCAAGTTACGACTACTGTCGCGGTTACTGTTGCCTTTATTGTCTCAACAAGCGAAGTTATTAGTCAAATAATGCTTATCTTACTTATTGGCATGGTGGGAGATATTATTTTTACTTGGTTGCAAAACGCAGGAATTCTTTACTGGTACGTTTTACGTAAGGGGGATACTGTATGAGGATTGGTGTGCGAACATGGATTTTGCTTGCCGTACTCGTTTTGGCAATCGTTGCTATTAGTCCACAACCAAATGCGCAAGGAGTTGTAATAACTGCTGTTGACGTAGGCAGTCCTGCAGCACAAGCCGATATTCGTGGTCCGTCCTCTCTGACACAACCTGTGCAAAGAGAGCGCATATTACGTATTGGTACGACTGATATTTCTACTATAGATGATTTTGAGCGTGCGCTCCTCTCTCTTGAGCCAAATACGTTTGTTCAGGTGAGAACAAACAGAGAAAGCTATGCGGTGTCTTTAGGAAATACAACTGATTTAGGAATCCACGTAGCTCCTGCTGCCACGAGTAATATCCGCCAGGGTCTTGATCTTACAGGTGGTGCAAGAGTGTTACTTGAGCCTGCAGAGCCGATATCTGAGGATGTTATGGATTTACTTCTTGCGAATTTAGAAGAACGACTCAACGTATTTGGTTTAAGTGATGTTACTGTTCGTGATGTACGTGATTTTGAAGGAAATCAATTTGTTCTTGTAGAAATCGCTGGTACTGGCGAACAGTCTATTGTTGACTTGCTTACAAGTCAGGGTCGTTTCGAAGCATTTATCGGCAATAATTTGGTCTTTACTGGTGATAATGACGTTACGTACGTAGGTACTTCTGCTCGTGACAGCGGCATTGAGCGCTGTTTTCCTGGTGATGGCGCGTTTGTGTGTCGATTCTTTTTTGTTATCAGCTTATCAAGTGAGGCCGCTCAGCGTCACGCAGACATCACTCGTCCTCTTGATGTGATTAGAGCTCCTGACGGCGCCTATTTAAGCGAAACTCTTGACTTATTCCTTGATGGACAAAATATTACCAGTCTACAAATTAGTGCTGGTTTGCAAGGTCGTGCCTCTACACAAATTCAGATAAGTGGTTCAGGCGCAGGTTCTACCCAAGAGGCTGCTGCGCGCGCTGCTCAGGAGCAGATGAAGCGTCTACAAACTGTTCTTGCCACAGGAAGTCTTCCGGTTGACTTAAACGTTGTGAAGACAGACACGATTAGTGGTGCTTTAGGTGCATCCTTTATTCGCAACATTCTCCTTGTGGGTTTCCTTGCCCTTCTTGCCATTGTCATTACTGTTTCTGTGCGCTACCGTGATTGGCGTATTAGTGTTCCTATGATTATTGCTATGGTGTCTGAGATCGTTATTGTTCTTGGTATCGCCGCTCTTATTCGCTGGAATCTTGACTTGGCTGCCATTGCTGGTTTACTTATTGCTATTGGTACTGGTGTTGATGATCAGATAATTATTGTTGATGAGATTAAGAATGGTGGTTCGCGTGGCGGTACATGGAAGCAACGTATGAAGCGAGCATTTTTTATTATCTTTGCAGCTTTCTTCACCTTATGTGCAGCGATGCTTCCTCTTATGTGGGCTGGTGCGGGTCTCGTTCGTGGTTTCGCTATCACTACTATTCTCGGTGTTGCTGTAGGTGTTCTTGTTACGCGTCCTGCGTTTGCGGAACTTGCTGAGAAGTTTGTGAAGATAGAAGATTAATATTTATAAACTAGTCTTGTTTCACACTAATATTTCGGGGCTATAGTGTAGCTTGGTATCACTCATGGTTTGGGACCATGGAACTCCAGTTCAAATCTGGATAGCCCCAGTTTATTTCTTTTATATTAGATTTATTGGTTTTTTGTTAATCCATGCTTCGATATTATCAATCATTATATCATTTGATTTTCTAATTTCTGAGTCAGCAGACCATGCGATATGTGGTGTGATAAACATTTTTGGATGCGTCAATAATGCCTTGTAATCATCATTATTAACGTCTCCTATGTCTATATGTGCCATATCGTCTACTGCTCCAATAAGGATTTCTTTATCAAGCGCGTTTATGAGTGCTTGAACGTCGTATGTTTGATGTCTGGCTATAGATGCAAAAAAAGACCCTTTTTTTAGTGAGGAAAAAAATGTTTTATCTAATAACTTATTTGTTGTTTCGTTTACACCTAAACAATTTACAATAATATCTGCATTTTCAACGGATGCGAGTAAGTCATCTTCACGTCTAAAAAATGTTACTTTCATTCCAAGACATTCACATATTGATCCTAAATATCTTCCAATGTTTCCGACTCCAAGAATTGTTATTTTTTTGTTGTAGAGGCTTGCTCCTGTTTGTATGACTTCTTTTCTGTTTTGGTTTGTTGTGTTTGTTAATTCGTTTAATCTTCTAAACCGCATAAGGATCATTCCGATGATCCATTCAGTAACTGCTTCTTTATTACATCCCGGTGTGTTAGAGACAATGATGTTTCTTTCTGCTAATTTCTTTTTGTCCAGGAAATCTACACCCACAAAAGGCAGTGATAAAAAAACATCGCGTAGTTCATATACTTTATCTGATCGTAACCCGAACACTCCTGAACAAATAATGTCTGCTCCTTTACATCTTTCTAACCATTCGTCGGGACTTGCTGATTCATCATGATAAAATTTAACCTCCCCTATTGACTTAATTCGTTCGATTTGGTCTTGATATAAGTTAAGATTTTTTGTTAATACTATTTTTACATTCATGAATGCAAAATCATTTTACTTTGTTTTAAGCCTTTCTTCTTTGAGAGAATATGTGGGCGCGTTATATATCATATAGAGACCATTTTTGGTGTTTGTTTAGGTTTTTCCTTCACTATTTTTCAATGTATTTCAAAGTACTTTTTATGTGCTTCTGCAAACTTTTTTTTATGTATTTTATTAGTTCAGGACAGTAATTGAATACTACTCCTTTTTGCGTTCCCGCACGTAGTATCGGTAGTAGCCTACTATGTTACTGATGAGAAATATTGTTTCAAGGAGTACGCCCATCGGGGTGAATATGAGTGCATTGTATGTGATTATGATACTTGTTGCCACCATCATAAGGATGCGTAGTTGTTTATCATTTTCTTGAAATCGTGCAATGAGTGCCACGTACATCCCAATAAAAATGACGGTGTCTACAAAAGCATCGTACGTCAACAGTATGGGGATGAGGTAGAGTATCATAAAGAAATAGAGATATTTTTTGTTCGTTGTTTTTCTTGCAGTGATAAACGATGCAAAGGAGAGAAAGACCAGTATTCCTGCTGTTATTTTTCCAAGTAACAGGTAGTGCACAGCGATAAGAAATGCTGATGTTGCAAGGAAGATGAGGATGTGTTCTCGTTTTCTTACCTGAAATGATATGATATCTGATATGAGTGCGAAGCCTATCAACAGTTGCGAGAGAAGAAATGTGTCTAACGCGGTAAGCATCCTCTGAGTGCGCTTGAAAACTATTTAATTGTTCTGAATATTACACTATAACGAGTGCATCAAGAAATACATTCATTTATAAACAGAGCTTTATTCTCATCTTGTAGTATCAGTTACCTCGTACCGCACCGTTTATTCTTTTTACGTGTTCAGTAGTAGTATTTGATCGGAGAACACAATGAAACAAGGAACTATAAAGTTTTATAATAGGACAAAGGAATTTGGATTCCTCAAAGATGATGCAAATGAAGATGAATACTTCTTTCACAAAACTGTGATTGAGGGTTCTCTTGTTCGCGATGGCGATTCAGTTGAATTCGAAGGCGAACAAGGAGAAAGAGGTCTTCGTGCAACTCTTGTAAAGCGATCTGCTCAGGCAGTTAATCAAGCCGCGTAAGCGGCTCTTTTTCTTTTTATGTTTTATTCAGATCTTTCTATACACTCTTCTTTGCATCGAGCATTAGGCGAGTTAGGCTACGTTGAACTTACTCCTATTCAGGAGCAGACTATTCCTCTTATTCTCGCAGATAAAGATGTCATTGGTATTGCACAGACGGGTACAGGTAAAACTGCTGCTTTTAGCATACCTTTATTACAAAAAATTTATGGTCGTGTGGCCAAACCGCATAAACCGCTAGCTCTGATTATCGCTCCCACAAGAGAGCTTGTTGTGCAGATTACTACTGCTATTGATCAGTACGCAAAATACGCTCGTATTCGGTGCGCTTCTGTCTTTGGGGGAGTAAATCAATCATCTCAAGTTCGTCATTTGTCGCGCGGGGTTGAAATTCTTGTAGCTACTCCTGGTCGTTTACAAGACCTTATTCAGCAAAAAAAGATTTTTTTGTCTGATGTAGAGTTTTTTGTTCTTGACGAAGCTGATAGAATGCTTGATATGGGGTTTATTCCTGATATTAAGCGCATAGCTGCTTTACTTCGCAGTCCACAAACAGTGCTCTTTTCTGCTACGTGGTCTTCGACTATTGATGCGTTATCGGCTTCTTTAACAAAAAATGTTACTCGTATAGAACTCTCTCAAGCCACTGTTTCTGATAATATTCATCAGCGCGTTCTATATGTTCGCTCTTCTCAGCGAGATGAGTTGTTATTTCACTTGTTCTCTGAGCAACATATGGAGAAGGTTCTTGTGTTTACACAAATGAAGCATCGTGCGGATAAAGTGGCTTCTTTTTTGTCAAAAAAAGGATTTCCTGCTGTATCGATTCATGGTGATAAGTCGCAAAAACAGCGTATGCGAGCATTAGCTGATTTCGTGAGTGGTAAAGTATCTATTCTTGTTGCAACTGATGTGGCTGCTCGAGGTATTGATGTTGATAACATCTCGCATGTTATTAATTACGAATTACCTACTGATCCAGAAAGTTATGTGCACAGGATTGGAAGAACTGCTCGTGCTGGAGCCTCTGGCGTCGCGTATAGCTTTTGTTCAGAGACAGATAAGGCTCTTTTGGAATCTATTCAAAAGGCAATTTCTGATACTATAGAGCACGAGGATCATAAGTTTCACTCTGCTGAAGCTATGCATGCAAAAATTCTGCCTAAGATGAAGAAGCGCCGTTTTCGACACACGCAGAATCGCTTTCGTCCACAGAGGCGTAGAAAATAGTATGTGTTCAAACCACATAATTTATAAAGCAATTCTCTCTCCCTTTATGTATGGCGCGTAATAAAGCTGTTGCAAGTGGTAAACGATTTGGAAGTCGTTATGGCCGAAGAAATAGAGATAAATTTGCTTTCCTTGAAACGCAAGCAAGAAAAACGTACTCTTGCCCATCCTGTGGGTATGACAAAGTATCACGAGAGGCTGCAGGTATCTGGTCTTGTGGTAAGTGCGGTTCAAAATTTGCAAGCAGAGCGTATCAAGTTACTAAATTCCCTGTTTTAAAGCAAAAAGTAGAGGAAGATTTCTAGTATGGCTGATTACACGTGTTTTAACTGTGGCAAAAATGTTGATGCTTCTTATTTAGTAAAAAAAGTTCGTTGTCCCTACTGCGGTAGTAAGATAATCTTCAAGCCTCGTGTACGCCCAACGACTGTTCTTGCAAGATGAAAGCACAAATTTCTGTCGCTTATGATGCTCGTTTATTCGAGTTATTTGCCGCTGAGGACACTGATATTGGTCGTGCTTCCTATACCTATAGACAGGAAGGTGATGAGCTCGTCTTTTTCATTCAGGCCCAAGACGCTACTGCGTTACGAACATTGCTTCATGCTATAACAAAGGTTTTAGGTATTTGGGAGCGGAGTGCACACCTATGACTGCTTTTAATGAACAACACATTCAGTCTCTTTCGGTACAGCGTCGCTCACTTCAGCGTGACCTTATTGAAGTGGAAAGTGCTCTTGAAGAGTTAGGTACGAGTGATGAGGTCTACAAAATAGTTGGTACGTTAATGATTCGCTCTGATTCATCAGCGCTTGTTGCTGAATTGGAGGAGAAACGCTCTTTATTGAAACAACGAATTCATACCTTGGAAGAACAAGAATCTCGTTTACAGCGTTCTTCTGCTCGTGATGACTGACGATCGCATAGTCCAAATATATTCTCTTCTTGATGAACTTGAAGAGGAAGATATTTCTTCGTTCTTACGTGAACGATTTTCTCTGATACGTACTATGTTATCCTCCTCAGATTCTCTTTCGTTACGCATCGATAGGGTGCGCAGTATTTTGGATGAGCTGGATGAAGAGAGCGATATTGACTCTTTTATTCGCTCACAGTTGTGGCGCATTTCTGTGTGTATTGAGTCATTGTAGTTGTTTATATGGTATGAAAATTTTTTGTCCTGTAGTACTTTGTATGAGTACTCCTGTTCTTTTTTCCTCAATAACTGTTCCTTTAATGTTTTGTACGGTGATTGTTTTCCCAAGAAGATCGTTTTTATTAAGCCATAGCGATTGTACGTAGTCTTTTAGACCAAGGAGTCCTCCAAGTATTCCAAGGATGAGAAGAAACCCTCCGACTATCTGTGCAGCAAGTAGTAGTATTCCTGCTTGGAGAAGTGCAAGTATTACTGCGCTACCGTAGGTAATTGCTGCAAATAATCCTGCAAGGAGTTCTGTTGCTGGTATGGGTTGATTTATTGCTGTCTGCACGTGCACATCTAGTTCTATAGCTTTTCCTAGACTCATTGAGGCGTTTTTTATGATTACTCCCAGGATAATTCCGATAAATAAAATGAGTATTGGAAACACGACTGTCTGCGTTACTATCGTCATGATTTCTTGCGTTTGAACAGTTACTTCTGCAAAGGTGATCATGCAGTACATAATGCGTAATCTTTTAAAAGCTCTCTTCTTATACTAGTGTATGTCAGAACAAACTATGTCGCAGGACGAGACTATTGGGTATCATAAAGGCTGTCTTTCAACGCTTTCTAAGGAGCGCGCAGAATTAGCTCGCATTCTCAGTATTGTGGAGCAGCTCATTCAAATGCATTCTCAGGAGTTAAAAAAGTTGGGTATTAATCTTGAGGCGGAGCCGGAAACTCCTCTTGTAAATAAGAGCAAGAAACCTATTGAAGATATTCTGTGATTAAGGCAATTATTTTTGACTTTGATAACACATTAGAAGAGTGGATTCCTCACGAGGATGAAGTAGAAGAACAGTTCGCTCACATGCTCTCTGAGAAATATTCTCTCGATAAAGACGCCTTTCTTGCAGTCTTTAATGCTATTAAATCAGGATATTTTCATAGTAGGAGCTTACCGCAAGATTATGGGCGCGATATTTGGTTTTCTGAAAGCCTAGCACATTTTAACATACACAATGCTGATATTGCTTCATTGGTTTCTGCATACTGGGATGCGCTCACAGCTCGTATACGCTTGTTTCCTGATGTAAAACCGGTCTTGGAGGAGTTACGTAAAGATTTCTCTTTAGGGATACTTTCTGATAGTGATGGAGATCGAAAATGGAAGGATATGCGCATTAAGAAACTTGGTATCGAGCAGTATTTTCAAGTGATTCTCACAAGTGATGAGGTGCGCGTTAACAAGCCGCACCCTCGAGGATTTCTTGAAGTGTGTAGGCGGTTAGGAGTTTCCCCTAAGGAAGCGATTATGGTGGGGGATAATCCTGTTGCCGATCTCTCTTCTGCTAAGATGTTGGGCATGACTACTGTGTGGACGCGAGAAGGTCTTTCTGAACGTCAAAAAAATAAGTCTTTTGCGTATATTGATTATTCTATCAAGTCTTTTTCTGAGGTGCTTTCTGTTGTCAAAACAATTACGCAAAAGTGAAATTCGCGAGCTTTCAGCTCTGCTGCCTGTTTCACTTCAAAAAAAAGATATGGTCACGCGTTCTGATACTTTCTTGTTCATTAATGGTCGTTGGTCTTTTTTCTTATGTGAAGGTGCATGGGTTCCTTCATTATTTTTGCTTCAAGAACAACCAACGTTGTTGCCGCAAGTAGTTGTTGATATGGGTGCGGTTCGTTTTGTAACAAATGGTGCTGACATTATGCGTCCAGGTATTGTTTCTTGCGATGAATTCCCTTCTGGAGCAGTGGTTGCTGTTGTTGATGAACGGCATAAAAAGCCTCTGGCTCTGGCGCAAAGCTTATATTCTTCTTCAGAACTGCTTGGACTCTCTTCAGGAAAAGTACTTTCCTCGCTGTACTATGTGGGTGACGAGCAGTGGAACAAATATAATGCCTCGTAAGTGATAAAAACGTTCATTTTTTATAGTCTGCTTCTTTTCTGTTCTTGTACATAATGTACATATGGAAAAAAACAATTTTGTAGAATTCAATGTTATTAAGTCTCAGCTCCAAGAGCAAGGATATCAGGTTCCCTCTTTTTCTCTTGAAGAACTACTTAATAATTCCGGAGTTACACCTGAAGAAAAAAAACAATTTTCTGCGATACGAGATGTATTTAAAGAGCGGCAGTTTGGTAGAGAATATCTTGCAATTTTTGATTATCTACTTCTTCAAGCTGAAGCAGTTTTTAAAGATGATATTCGTAAACTCACTCGCAAGCCATATCTTTCGCATCAAATTCGAATATGTACGATCTTAAATACCATTTTACCTTCACTTGATAATTCTGCGGAAGTAGTTGATCTTGATACTGAATCACTGTTATATAGTTCAGCATTGGCTCATGATACTGTTGAAGAGCAAGTTGAAAAAAAGTTCAAAGAATCAGTTAAAGATCACAAAGGTATATTTCAAACAGATGATGCGTTGCAGGGGTATATTCGTAAAATTGAATTGAATCGCTTTCATTCAGATTTAACTGATTTTGTGGAAAATATATCTTCTCTGTATAACGGGTATGACAAAGGAAAATTATCGCAGTTGATACATGATATAACTCCTGTTATTGGAAAACTTACTCGTGGTCGACCGAGTAGAAAAGAGCACCCCAATTTTTTCACGTATATCATTCAGGCTGAGAGGCCACACCGGGATGCTGGTATACTCTCTACAGTAGCTGATACGTTGAACTTTTTCACTGTTAAAGCTGGTGGTGATCGAATTGAAAATGTAGAAACGAACCTTCCATCTGGGACTTATTTTATTGATAAACTGCGATCTCTATCACTTCCTGATGTGTATAGGTTATTTCCTGACTTGCGTGAGAAGATCACTACGCCTCAAGACAAACATAGGTTTATTGAGAATCTGAGTTTCGCGTCTGATAAGATCTCTCTTGAAAATCTTTTGAAAGAGCAAGCTATATTACAAAACCTTTGGGAAAAAGATCCAGATGAATATGCGGCACGTGTAAAACTTAACCGTGAGGAGAATAAGTTAGTTCGAAAATTATTTACTCATTCAGGGCTTTATGTTCGTGATAAAGTAAAACGTACTGAAGAGATAGTTTGGGCATTTATTCTTGCTGATGCTAGTTTACGCGTAGCGTATACTTCACGAGCAAAAAAAGCTGATAGAGTAACTGATTACTTGCTAAATTCCACAGTAGCTGCGAGTCAAAAATTATTTCAAAAAACTATGGAGGAAGCAATGAGGGAATCTGCAAATCACGTAGTTCTTAATGGTATGCCTATTGAAAAAGTTAATAGCTATGAGCGTTTAGTAAAAGAATACTTGGCTACCGAGGATAGCATGGTGTATTCTCGATCCCACGATCCTAATTTGCCTAAACAATTTACTTTTCTTGCTCGTTTTTCAGAAATTGCTGTTGTCTTGGCGCGCAAAAAACGCGACTTTAATAAAAAACTATCAAACATTGAGACAATATACCTATTAGACAGGCTTTTATATCATCTAGCTGACAGAAGTTTAACTTTAAACGAGCAGATATTTACTGCAGAAAACCCTGTTGAACACTTAGACAAAGCATTTTATATTGGCGGGACTCTTGATTCTCGTGTTTCGTGAGGTTCTGTAATTCTTCTTCCTTTTGCTACAAAGTTCTTTACCCACCCATTGCTTCTGCTTCCGCATCCAAGTATGTATGTTTTATAGGTCACTATGCAGTGTCCGTGTCCTTCTCCTGGTATATCTTCTCCTTTCATCCAAGCGTTCTTTTGTTCTTCATCTGCTTCTACGAAACAGTTGGCACAGTCCGCTCCAAAGAACATTGCTCCATCCATACTTAGTCTGAGATCGTCTCCTTTCCAGGATGCCACGTACAGTCCTGCCATGCGTACTCGCATTTCTGTAAAAGGAATATTTTCTACTCCTCGGCTAATGACATAGTATTTATCTTGTCCTCCTTTGTAGAGTACATAATCTGTACTTCCTGTGTATCCGTATTGTTTTGTGAGTGCTTGAAAGAAAATTTTTCTTTGTTTTGAGTTTAGGAATTCCACAGTTATATTCCCCACAGTGGTTGTTGTCTTCTCATGAGTTCTGCATATTCTTTGAGTGTTTCTTTTGTTTCTTGATCAAGAAGTTTTGCGTATTGTTTGCTTTGTTTAAATTCTTCTTCGCTTATAGCACTCCACAGTATGTCTCCTTCGAGAACGTGTTTTCCTCCTATTGCTCCTGGGATACTAATTGCTACTTGTGATTGTGTTTTTGCAAGAGATATGTTCTTATTTTTTTCTTGTATTTCTTTTACGTATCCTACACTCTGGTCTATTGCTTGTTCTTTGATGAGTTTTGTATTCTTTTTGAGATTTCCTTTAAGCACTTCTACTCCGCATACGAGTGGGTTGCTGCTTCTAAATATGCATCCTTCGAGTACGCGTATTCTTGCAGGAAGATTTAATTGTGTTACTTTTTCTTCTCGTATTTTTTCTTCTCTTTTTCTTTGTTGTTCTTCATAGTCGTCTATGAGTGCGTATATAATATTTTTTTCAAATAGTTGTACTCCTTCTGGTATGGGTTCTTTTGTTCTTGGTAGGTTGAATGCGTATATCGTGGCAAATTCTTCTGGGTTGCTTGCTGCCATTAACAGATCTTTTTTTGTTATTGGTCCAATATCTGCTATGCGTATTGGCACATTTTTTTCTTTAAAGAGCTGTACGAGTGCTTCGAGTGAGCCTATATTGTCTGCTTTTATGATGATTCCTTCTTTGTCTGTGTGTATTGTGACGTGTGCTATGCGTTCTTGGACTGCTTTTTTTGCTTCTTCGCTTTGTCCAGTCATGATTGGCATTCCTGCAAGTGCATTTTCTATCCCTGGTGCAACGATTTTTACTCCTGTTGCGGCTATTGCTTCTGGTACATTTTTGAATCGCGCTTTTTTATCTCTCAGGTCTGCTATGCTATTGGGTTGAAGGAGTGCGCGTATTTTTGTTATTATGGGTTCTTGTTGCAGGGTTCCTATCAGGAGTGTGTCTCCTACTCGCACTGTTCCGTCCTGTAAAATAACATTAAGTGTAGTTCCTAACCCTTGTTCTTCGCTCACTTCCAGTATGGTTCCCTTTGCGGGTCCTTCTGCGGTTGCGTGAAGTTGTGTTTCTAGGAATTTTTGTGCAAGTCCTACAATGAGTGCAAGCATGCTGTTTATTCCTGCTTTTGTTCGTGCGCTTATGGGCACGATAGCTATTTTTTTGGTAAAATCCTCTACTCGGTCAAATCGGTCGCTTTGTATTCCCTGTTCTGCTACTTGCGCTACGAGTTCATAGGTTTTTGTTTCTATTATTTCTTGTGTTTTTGCGTTTTGTAGTTGTATGTCTTGTATGATATTCTCATTTTTTTGGCTGTATCCTGTGATGAGGTCTATTTTATTAGCGGCTATGATGAATGGTGTTTTGTGTTTTTTGAGAATTTCTATTGCTTCTTTTGTCTGTGGTTTACAGCCTTCATTAATGTCCACGAGAAGTATCGCGATATCAGAGAGTCCTCCTCCTCTGTTTCTCATCCCACTAAATGCTGCGTGTCCTGGTGTATCTATAAAAAGCAGTCCTGGTATGGTTATGTGCTGTTTTTTTATGATGCTTGCTGATCGTTCGAGGATGTGTTCTATGGGAATAATGCTTGCTCCTATGGCCTGTGTTATTTTTCCCGCTTCCCCTGCTGTTACTGCTGTTCCTCTGATGGTGTCTAGCAAGCTTGTTTTTCCATGGTCTACGTGTCCTACGACAGTGCATATGGGTGCTCGTATCATGTATGGAGAAAATATGTGTGTATTTAAGAGCGTTTGCACCGGAAAATATTTGTCTACAACTATTTTTTTCTCTTTTTGCACATGTATTTTTCGTTTTTCTCTGATAAACGTTTCTAAACTCTTTTTTTCTTATTGTTTTTATGATACATGAAGATTTAGAGAACAAAATTCGTGATGTTACCAAAATGAGTGATGCTGAGTTGGCAGCGTATAGGTCTTCTTTGCGCGAAAATGTTTCTTTTTCTCCTCAGGAAATTGATTTACAAGAATACAAGCGTTCGCAAAGAAAGCAACTCCAAGAAGAAGAGTCTTTGAGCGTTCGTGTGCGCTCAAGTCTAAAAAAGTTGTTTTCTCCTAGTCCCGAGCGCGTGTTTACAAACCAGCTAACGCGTCTTAAACGTTCCTTTACAGTATATGAGAAACGGGTGCGACAGTTAGATTCTCTTCGCTCTGATCGTTTACAAGAACAACGTTCTGCAAGCAGAGAATTACATGCGTCTGAGCTTTATTTTAAGTCGTGTATTGAGTCTTATCAGCGTCTTGTTCAGCAGGTGGATATGGTGGAGGCGGAGGTGGAATTACTCTCTGAGTCCACTGATTCTGTTCATCCTGATGTGTATGCAAAAAAAGAGCAGTTACTTGAATTAAAAGACTCCCTTATTTCGTTGCGTCAAGAAACGGACCAGAGTATGGTCGCGTACACAAGTGTACGAAATAGAGAGTATGCGTTGCGTTTACAATCTGAAGAGTTAGAAGGAGTTCTTACTGAGTTAGAAACGCAGAAGAATACTGTGGCTATTCATATTCATAATTTTGAGATGAAGAAGCGTTTGCATTATGGTGCTAAACAACAAAATGTTCAGGAGTTGTACGAAAATATCGGTATTCTCACTCAAAAAGTAAATAATACTCTCAAAGAGCATCAAATAACTGACAGTAGAGCGGTGTTTGATGGCGCGTATCGAGCTAATATCCCCTCTCTTACTAAGGACTCCACTGTTGATTTATGGCAAAAGATAAAATCAGTATAACAGCTGTTGAGCTTGGTGCTGCTCGGAAACACGCGCAAAGAATTCTCTCACAGAAAAATATTTCTGATGACTCTTTATCCGAACTCGTCACGCTCTATACAGCAGCTACTCGTGCAGGTCTTTGCGCTCTCCATGCTTTAGAGGTAGCCTCTGGTCTCGTCCATACTCAACCAACTTCTTCTTTTGTTCGTTCTTCTTCTTTAGAAGATTTTCTTACAAATCTTTCTGCAAAAGAATCTTTTTCCGAACAAATAGCTGGTTTGCACGCGTATACGCGTTCTTTTTCTCAGCCTCCTCCAAGGGTTCTTGTCGGCGAAGTACAGTATCAAAGAGCGCCTTCTTACACCCCTCCAAAAATTATTGGTTGCGATAAACAGGTTTCATATGCCTTTAATGAGGTAAAGAAGTTGTTTATGTATAATCCGTCTCGTCAAGATAATTGTGAGTCTTCTACTCGTCATGAAGGAATACTTTTTTATGGTCCTCCAGGCACTGGCAAGACGAGTCTGTGTCGTTATCTTCTCTTTCAAGCGCAACGTTTGAGCGGTCTTTCTGGCATTCCTTTTTGTCATGAAACGTTTGTTGCTTCCGATTATAGTAAATGGGTGGGTGAGTCTTCCCAGTCTTTGCATGAAAAGTTTCTCAGAGTAAGTAATCCTTCTGGTGTTGGAATGCTCATTTTGGATGATATTGATATGGTTGTACAGAGTAGGGATGATGCGTCTAGTTCTCACTCCGGCTTACAAGTGACTGGTTTGTTAATGCAGCTCATGGATGGTTTGCAGAAGTCATTATATGGAAACACGCTCTTTGTCTCTTGTACAAATAGGTCTGACAAGCTTGATGATGCTTTATTTCGTAGATTCACTGCTCGCGTGCATGTTCCTTTGTATTCGTCCTTAGATCAGTACGCTTCTCTTGTGGCTTCATCTGCTCCTTGGGCTTCACACCAAGCACACGCACTCATTGCTTCGTATGCTCTAGATCGTTCATTTTCTCCTGCACAGACTGTTTCTCTTCTTCGCTCCTTAAATGCGTATCGCTGTGGAGAAGTGGATGAAGCTATTTTTTCTCTTCCTTTATCTGAACGAGAGCAAGCACGAAAAGCTACGTATCGTTCCTTGAGCGTTTCTGAAGTGTCTTCTTTTCTTTCTTCTCAAGAATAATTCATTCCTGTTCACGATATATCTGTTCTATATAGTGTATATTTGTAATATCCTCTACGTTTTTTTCTTCTGTTCTATTTCGAAGGATTCGGGGAAATCTGAGTGCATATCCGCTGTCATACGCACTGCTTTTTTGTAGTTCTTCATACGTTACCTCTACTTGTACTCCTGGTTCTATGACTACTTCTTTTCCTTTTTTTTCTCGTATGAGTGGTTCAAGGAGTCGTGTTATTTCTGGAAAGCTAAATCCTTCCTCTTCTTTTTCTTTTAGGCCCGTGCCTACTTTTCCAATAGTACACAAGTTTCCTTCTTCGTCTTGTATTGCAAGTGTAAAACTTGTAAGCCATCCGCTTCGTTTTCCTTCTCCCCACTCGGCGCCCACAATAGTTACGTCTATTGGTTCGTGTGTATCTTTGAGTTTAATCCATGTTCCTACTCGTGTTCCTGGTTGGTATGTGCTTGTAATTTTTTTTGCAAATACGCCCTCAACTCCTTCTCGCAGTGCTTGTGTATAGAATTCTTCTGCTTCTTTCTCGTCTCCTGTAATGATAGTGTGTGCGAGTAGGAACTGTTTGTGATTGTGTATCGTTTGTTCGAGTATGTGTTGTCGGTGCTCAAGACTATGCTCAAGCACTTCTTCATCGTCTTTATAGAGGATGTCAAATACGCGCACTTCTACTGGTAACTCTTTAGCTACTTCTTCTATGGAGTGTTTTCTTCGTATGCGTTGACTGATGTGTTGAAATGGTTTGTATGCGCCTGTATGTTTATCAAGCCCTATTGCTTCAGCATCCAGTATAACGTTTCTTGCAGTGATCGCTTCTCGTGCGTATGCAACTACATCAGGAAATTGTTCTGTCACGTTCTCAAGTCTGCGCGTAAATATTGTTATCTCATCATCTTGTTTGTGTATTTCTACACGAAACCCGTCGTACTTATATTGGAACAGCACTGGTTTGTCAAGTGTTTTAAGTGCGTTTGTGGGTGTTGTTCCTTTATATCCAAGCATAATTTTTATTGGTTTTCCAAGTGTTATTCGTATTTGTTTTATTTCTTCAAGCCCCTTTCTTGCTGTTTCTGCAAGCACCCCAAAGTCGTTTATTCTGTCATACGCGTTTTGCACCTGTGTTGTTACTCTCGTGTATGCTTCTCGCTCTGTAATAGTATAGTTGGCATCCACTCCTGCCTCTTGTGCGAGAAATGCGTAGATAATAGCGTCTCGCATGGTAGCATCCGCTGTTCCTATGCGAAGTTGCTCGAGTATTGTTCGAATGAGATATTTTGCTTCTTGTCCGCTTACGTTACTGAGAAGCTCGCTTATTATTTTTAGTTTGATATCTGTGCTTTTTACTCCTTGCGTCTGTGCAATGCGGCTAAGTTGTGTATGTACATGTTGTACTGTGAGTGTTTGTGAAAAAAGTGTTTCTTGTGTTCGTGAACGTATGTGTTGTTCGGCAACGATACCCAGGTCTCCTGTCTGTTCCCAGGTTCGTTCAATGTGTTGTGTGCTGCTGCCACTTACTTGTGCAAGAACTTTTATGATGAGTTTGTGCGATATCCCAAGTACTTCTTTATTCCATGCTGGGTGTATTCTTCCTTGTAATAAATAGCAGATGAGACGAAGTGATTCGCCACTTTGTTTGAGCAATTCTGCTATGAAACGCGTTTTTTCTAATCGCTTACTTGTGGAGTCAATACGTGCATATGTTTGACAGAGAACAGAATATTCCATACAGGCATAAACCAGTCTGAGTATTTAATGCTTTAGCACGAACAAGTACATACGTTTTTATACTTTCTTAATTCTTTCTGTGTATGGAAACAGTATATCTTGTTTTTTCTGTTCTCGCAGCCTTCCTCTTATATCTTTTATTTACCTATAACTCGTTTGTTCGTTTGAGAAATCAAGTATTTAATTCTTTTTCCGGTATTGATGTACAACTCAAAAAACGTAATGACGTATTGCCTAATCTCGTAACTATTGTACAGAGTTATGCTAAGCATGAACAAAGTTTATTTCAATCAATTGCAAAGACGCGTTCAGAAGTATATTCTTGTTTAGAAAAAAAAGATATTTCTACGTTGTCCTCGCAAGACATGGCTCTCTCAAAACACGTTACGTCTTTATTTGCTGTTGCTGAAGGCTATCCTGAGTTACAAGCAAGCCAGCAGTTTCTTTCGTTACAAAAGCAACTTGTTCATCTTGAGAATCAGATTGCTGCCTCGAGAAGAATTTATAACTCTAACGTTACTCTCTTTAATTCTCAGCTGCAAATATTTCCTAACAACGTCCTAAACAAATTGTTTGGTTTTCAGGAACAAAATCTCTACGTATTGGAGGATCAATCATGAGCGTTTGGAGTCCTGTCGAGATTGATTTTTCTAAGATATCATTTGAGGAAGATATTGCTTCGTTGAAAAAAAAGGAATCCTTTATTAAGCGTTATTATTATGGGTTTATTGCAGGAATTATTGTAGTTCTAATGAGTTCTTTTTTATGGTTGGCTATTAATCAGTTTCCATTTTTTATCTTATTTATTATCTTAAGTTTCTTTCTTTTTGTCTGGTTACACGCGTCTATCCTTTCTCTCAAAAAGGGTTTAATTAAACTAAAAGTCGCTGAAAAGAATAAATGGGTGTACAGCCCTGCTCGTAGCACATATTTGTTTAGTTTGTTCTCTCAACGTTTTAAACGTTTTTTTTATGAAGAAACATCTACCTTGCGGTCACGAAGATATACTCCTTTCTTTGAGCATGTTTTTTGGGGTGCTTTTGATAAGCAAACAAATTCTTATGATTTTATGGCTGGTGATTTTAATTATTATGTAGAACGGAGTTCAGGAAAGGATAGGAGTATTGTTCGCTACACGGATCATTTTTTTATTGTTCGTATGCGTACAGATATTAAGGGCGAATTCAGGTTGTATTCAAAAAATATTGCTTCGCGTATAACGAATTTTTTTTTCAAACAAAACATTGTAACAGAGTCAATTGATTTTAATAATTCTTTTAGTTTCAGTTATCAGAATAATGATTCCGAGACGAAGGTGGATATCATGTCTGTTTTATCCCCTGTCGTTATCGAAGATCTTGTGTCTTTTTATAAGGTAAAAGCTGGCACTGCGCGGTCAATGGGTGGTGCTCGCATACTTTTTGAGCAAGAGTGTATCGTCTTTACTGCTCCTGGTTCATTGCTTCCTAATAAAAAAGGTCTTCGTTTAAGCAGTTTAGATGTGTCTGAGGAAGATACAGCTGTTATGCAAGACCGTTTAGACCTCTTTTTTGAGTTAGCAAGTAAACTTTCCACTTCACTAACGAATTCAGAGTATTAATAGTTCTATATTTTTCTGTTTATTTTTTGGGACATTTTATATACTGCTTTTCTGAAAACTATGTATGAACTCGCCTGTATCTGGTTTGCGTAAATATACAATATTAAGTGTTGTTCTCTCAGTATTTTTTTATCTTCTCGTTTTTCCTATACTGCTCAACACTATTTTTCCTTTATTCTTATTAGCTCTTATTCTCGCATTTATTTTAAATAATTACTATCGATATTACGTGTCTACACGCGCTCGCTCTTGGTTGTTTTCTGTAGGGACCTCCATTTTTTCTTTTGGTGTTTCCCTGCTCCTTTTTTTCGGATTTATTATGTTATCCGTGGTATCGTGTTCTGGTGGTTTAGAATGTATAGGTGCTGGTACTGGTGGTCTTTTTTTAGGTATTCTGGTAATTCCTTTCTCAATAGCAATTCTTACTTGGTATTATTACACCTATTTTTAAGGATTTGAGCAGGTACCGACACATCACTTTTTTAAGGAGTAACTCCTCATATTCTCTATGAAGGATTTTTTAGCATTTGCTCAAGAAAGACGTAGTGTGCGTAAGTTCTCTTCAAAGAGTGTTTCTGATGAAGATATTGCTGATTGTTTGCTTGCTGCTTCTTTTGCTCCGAGTGCTGGCGATATTCAGCCGTGGGAGTTTGTTGTTATTAGAGATGTTTCTGTTCGTGATGCCATTGTTTCTTCTTGCGAGGACGCAGGGTGGTTATCCACTGCTCCTGTTCTTGTCATCATCTTACTCAATGTGCACCGCGCAGTGTCATATCATGGTGAAGAAGGCGTCCTGTGGTCCCGTGACAGTGTTTGTGCGGCTATTCAGAATTTTTTACTTGCGGCTACGAGTAGAGGTTTAGGTTCGTGTTGGGTTGCTTCTTTTCAGTCAGCTTCCATTCTTGAGGCCATAGGTGCTCCTGACTCTGTTCTTCCTGTTGCTGTTCTTCCTCTTGGTTTTTCTGCGCAATCCTTAATAGAAAAGGACGTAAATCCTCTTGATCAAATGACTTTTTGGGATGTGTATGGCCAGCGCCGTTCTACTGAAGACATTAATATGGAGTTTAAAAATTTTGGCGAGTTGGTTCATAAACGTCTTTCTGATACGAAACGTTCCTTAGAAGAGTCTCCTCCGTCTTTTATCTCTTCTTTGAAAGAGAAAATTTCTTCTTGGAAAAAATGATGCGACCTTTTTTAAACAAGAACTCTTTAGCATGTGTATGTTAAATGAGCAACGTCGTCGCCTTCTTCTGTTTCCCCATGACTCTGTACGCCCTATTCAAGATGAGCTCGTTTTAGCTGTTGATGAATCATTACAAGATAAGCATCATCTTGTGGTACACGCGCCTACTGGGCTGGGGAAAACTGCTGCATCTTTAGGTCCTGCTGTTGCCTTTGCTATACAAAATGACCTTACTGTTTTTTTTCTTACGAGTCGTCATACGCAGCATCGTATCGCACTGGACACCATAAAGCGCATTGAGGAGCGATACTCCGTCTCAGTTCCGGTTGCAAATCTTATTGGAAAGAAATGGATGTGTTTGCAAAACGGTGTCGATTCGATGGGAAGTGGTGAATTTATCGAGTATTGTCGTGCGCTTCGTGAAGATCATAAATGTTTGTATTATGAGAATTTACGTACTTCTGGTTCTCTTTCTGTTGATGCTCGTCTCGCACTTGAAAAGGCTTCTTCTTCGCCTGATAGTGCTTCTCTTCTTCGTATTGGAAAAGAACATTCTGTTTGCCCCTACGAAATAGGCATTCTTTCTGCTAAGCACGCTCGCGTTATCGTTACGGATTATTTTTATTTATTTCATCCGCGCATTCGCGATAATTTTCTTTCAAAAATTGGTAAGGATTTATCTCAGTGTATTCTTGTTATTGATGAAGCGCATAATGTTCCTGACCGAATTAAAGATCTTGCTTCTTCTCGCTTGTCTTTATTCGTTCTTTCGCGTGCTATTGAGGAAGCTGCTGATTTTGATTTTGATTTTCCTGTATTTGAATCGTTACGTTCTGCTCTTGTCGCACTTGGTTCTCAGAAGGGTGAGCGGTTTATTTCTCGTGCAGACCTAAAAGTTGCTTTAGGTGCTGCTTCTTATGATGTGGATTTGCTCTTAAAACGCGGTGATGAGGTTCGTGAGGTTCGTCAGCGGTCGTACATAGCCTCTGTTGGGGAATTTTTATCTTTCTGGGATGAACCTGACGAGGGCTTTTGTCGTATTCTTACTTCCTTTGATTCTGTTGTGTCTTTGTCATTTCGTTGCCTTGATCCTGGGGTTGTTTCAGGTCCTCTTTTTCGCGGCTGTTATTCATCCATTCTTATGTCTGGTACCTTAACGCCTACTGTTATGTATTCTGAACTTCTTGACTTGCCTCTCAGGACGCGTGAGTATACGTTTCAAAGTCCTTTTCCTGCACAAAATCGTCTCTCTCTTATTGTCCCTGTCACAAGTACTAAATACACTGCTCGGAGTGATGGGATGTACTCTCAGCAAGCAAAGATTATTTCTGATATCGTAAATATTACTCCGGGCAATTCCATTATTTTTTTCCCTTCGTATGCTCTTCGGGATAAGGTTTTGAGTGTTTTTTCGTGTAACAAAGAAGTATTTCTTGAAACAAGAGGTATGAAAAAAGGAGATCGTCAAGAGTTATTATCGCGTTTCTTTGCTGCTCGCTCATCTGGTGCTACGTTGTTTGCAATTACTTCTGGTTCGTTTGCTGAAGGAGTTGATTTTCCTGGTGATGCGTTAAAAGCTGTTGTTATTGTTGGTTTGCCCTTAGCTAAACCTGATTTAGAGACCCAGGCATTAATGAAGTATTATGATGAGAAATTTTCTCGTGGTTGGGATTATGGGTATGTATTTCCTGCTTTTAATAAGGTGTTGCAATCGGCTGGTCGTTGTATTCGTTCGGAGACGGATAGGGGCGCACTTATTTTTCTTGATGAACGGTATGCGTGGAATAATTATAAGCGGTGTTTTCCTCCTACCTGGGATCTTGTTATTGAAGAGTCACCTACAAAAGTTCTTTCTTCATTTTTTTCTGTTTCTGCTCCTGGCTCACAAAGCACATTGTTTTAACGAAACACGCAAACAGTATACACATTACTACATTAATCGACAGATTTATATATTAGTTGCTAAATATACTTTGTATGGTTATTCTGTTCGACCAATACAATATGCCAGATAACGTCTATGAACTTATCTTTGCGACAAGTCAACAAGTAATCGTAGGAAAACTTCTCATCGAAGAAATAAAACAACACGATGGGGAGATGGGAAAGACAGAGATGAGTATGTTTGCAACACAACTCCATGATGGATTTACTATAGAAACAGAACAGCGTTTTCCTATTCCTATAAAAAAGAAAGAAAAGATTAGCTATAACAAGCGTCAATTCTACGATCGCATCCTCACACCCATGAAAACAATGGGTATGATACAGTACGACATGTACAAGAAAAATTACAAGATAAGTGAGCAATTCAATAAAAACCTCATGAAAATAGGTCTGATGTGGCTTCAAGAGACAAGAAAGGCTCCTTTCCCATTCGAAGTAAAGAAATAACGGTGAGTAAGCGCATGTTACTCATCGGTTAAGTAGGCAACACACAGTAAGAAATTATAGTACTACTCTGGGTGCATTCTCTCAATCCACTCTCGTATCCTCTCCACTCTTTGTACCCAGAGTTTATCTTTCTAACAACTCTCTTCTTTATGGAGAAGAGGTGAGCCGAGACCTTCGGGTCTCGGATTTATATTTTCTGCTGTTCCTGTGGAATATGATCTTGGTCGCTTAGTAACCACCATTCTCTCCCCCTCTCTGCATATACAGTAACCCAAAACGCCTTGATTGGCAGGAACAGCAGTTACTCTCGTTAAGTAACTCGTATTAGTAACCAAATCGCCTCCCAAAATCTTGCTCATCAAAACCTCTGATGAGCTTTCTTTTCCTTATGAAATCACGTATAGTAACGCATAGTTTAGTGTTATGGAATTTGTATTCTGGCACTGTGGCACAAGAGGTCAAGGATTTCTTTGACGAGCAAGTAGATCTTATACTGTCTTTTTGCTCTGATGAACTCTTATGTGCAAAGGAGTTAGTGTATCGACGATTATTATATGTTGGATATTCTCCGCAAGAAGCAAATGCAATTGCAAAAAGACTCTTATTATTGTACACGCAAAAGTATCTATCTGTTCACGAACCGACACTCTTATCAATGAATACATAATGGTGTTGTTTTATGGAAAAAACTCTTTTTGAAAAAATTCTTGATGGCGAGATACCTGCAAAAAAAATATATGAAGATGAGCACACGCTTGTTATTCTTGACGCGTTTCCTGTTTCTCCAGGTCACCTTCTTGTTCTTCCGAAAAAAGAACGCGTAACATCGATTATTCAGCTTTCTGAGGATGCACGGAATGCTTTTTTCTTAACTGTAAGTAAGATGAATCAGCATTTACGCGAAGTGCTTGCATGTGAAGGGGTAAATATGCTTGTAAACGATCAGGAAGCTGCTGGTCCACACGTAGTTTTCTTACATTTACATCTTATTCCTCGTTGGAAAAATGATGGTGTTGATGTCCGTGTACAATCGCTGTTTAAGAGTTCTGAAGATCAACTATTGCGTATTCAGAAAAAGCTTCAATTATGATCTATTTTTTTTAGTTCTCTAATTCTGTCTGCTATGCGAAGAAATTCGTCGAGACGCATTTTTTCACGAATAGGAAGATTAAGCGATATCCCGTCTCCAAGCTCAAGAAGAACTCCTTCTTTTTTCTTTTCTTCAAGTTTTGGTTGTTGTGGAGGTATCTCTTGTTCCTGCCGTCTTGGAGGCGTCCAGGTTTGTTCACGATCCTCGGGCTTTTGTGCTTTTGTCATTTGCCATGCTTGTTGCGTGGACTCTTGTTGTTCTGACTGTGCCATATTATTTTGAGGGGGTGTTTGCTGCATTCGTGCACGTAACTCCTCTATTTTTGCTCTGGTATCGTCTTTATTACTTGAAAATAAACCCAATTCTACTCACCTAGGATGATGAGAATGTGGTTGTTTATAATATTTTGTTTTTTTTTTAAAAAGAAAAAAAGAGGGGGAAAAGTATTTTTTTGGTGTGTTTATGCTGGAATGACAAACACTGGTGGTCTGTTTACGAATTGTACAGTTATGTCTACTGTTTTTGTCGTAACAAGCTCTCCGTCTGAGGCACTTATGGTGACTTGGTATTCTCCTGCGTCTCCATATGTTGTGCTTCGCGTGCTTGATGTCATCCATCCGCTATACGTAATCACTACATCGTCTCCGTCTGGATCAGCGATCGTAACGAAGTTCTTCAGATCTATGAAGTCTCCTTCATTGACTACTATTTCATCATTTAGTATGATTACTGGTGCGCGGTTTCTTCTTTCTAGCACAATCACTACTTCTTCAGTGACGGTATCAATTCCGTCTGTTACTGTTACGGTAATGGTGTATTCTCCTGCATCTCCTACTCGTGTTTGCCAGACGCCATCTTCGCGAACAGGTTCACTAAATGTAATGGTTACTTCCTCTCCGTCTGGGTCAAATGCGCTGAAGTTAATGCGTACGCGGTCTCCTTCGGTTGCTTCTATTCTTGTTTGTTCAAGTTCGAGCACAGGAGCTCTGTTTACATTGATTACTTCGATAGCGACTGTTTTGACTACTTCGTTACCTGCTGTGTCTTCGGCTATGATGCGTACTTCATGTATTCCTGCATCATCAAATGTTGTGGTGTACGTTCTTGTAGTCATCCACCCTGCATAACTTACCAATACATCATCTCCTTCTGGGTCTGTAATGGTGAATATTCCAAGGTCAATGCGCTCTCCTTCGTTTACAACGATGCGCTCAGGTCCTTCGATGACTGGGGGAAGATTTAATTCATTAACGATAACAAGTACTGTGATGCTTGTTGTATCGATTCCGTCAGATGCTGTTATGACTATTTCATATTCTCCTGCATCTCCTACTCGTGTTTGCCATGCGCCACTTTGATTAAAGGGTGCTTGGAATGTAAGGACTACTTCTCCTCCGTCAGGATCAACTGCTTGTGTTCTGAGTTGAATAAGTTCTTCTTCTACTGCTTCCACTATTGCTGCAAATCTTGTGTCTTGCGTTGGTGGAGGAGTAGTTTCTTCCTGTGTGGTGTTTGTATCTGCGTTGTTCTCTTCTGGTTCTGATGGCGTGAATGTTTCTTGTTCGCTTGTTTCAGGTGTTTCGATATCAATAGGTTGAATCGTACATGCTGCAAATAAGAACAGGAAAATTGTTGCCAGTACTATTGGTAGTTTCATTGGTTATATCCCCTCTGAGTAGTTATATTTACTCTAAAGGGGAAACAGAGCGATTATATTTAAATGTTCCTTCTTTTAGAAGGCATCTCGTATCTTGTCGAAGAAACTTTTTTGTGGTTTCGTCTCTTCTCCTTGTAGTTTTGCGTATGCATGGAGTAGTTCTCGTTCTTCTTTTGTAATTTTCTTAGGAACCTCTATTTTTACTCGCACATATAAATCTCCTTTTCTTCCACGCGCACTGGGCATACCGTAACCCCTAATTCTGAACTGGGTGTGGCTTTGTGTTCCTGCGGGTATTTCTAGTGTCGCGTTTTTTTCGAGGGTTGGTATGGTTACGTCATCTCCAAGAACTGCTTGTGTGTAACTGATAGGTATTTCACAATACAAGTTTTCTCCTTCACGTCTAAAGAGTTCATTTTCTTCAACAAGCACGAGTATATATAAATCTCCTGGCGGGGTTCCTGCTTCTCCTGCTTCTCCTTGTCCGCTCAGACGGATGCGTTGTCCAGTTTGTATCCCTGCAGGTATTTCTATGCGTAAATTTTTTCTTGTGCGTTTTCTTCCTGTTCCAAGACAGCTTGTACACTTTTGTTCTGGTATGTTTCCTCTTCCACCACAGGTTCCACAGGTGCGTTGTGTCTGAAATGTTCCAAATACGGTGCGTTGTTGTTGCACTACTCTTCCTGCTCCGTTACATGTAGCGCATGTTTTACGTTTTTTGTCCTGTGCTCCTGTGCCTGCACAGGGCTCACATGCAGCATACATTTCTACGTCAATGCGTTTTTCTGTTCCTGTATATGCCTCCTTTAGTGTAATTCCAATTGTTGTTTGAAGGTCGTCTCCTCGTCTTGTTTGTTGTCTTGATCCTCCAAATCCTCCTCCAAAGAAGTCATTAAATATATCTTCAAACCCTCCAAATCCTCCGGTGTTGTCGTATCCGCTAAATCCTCCGTCAAAGCCTCCACTTTTTGCTCCTTGTTTATAGGTGTCGTGTCCGAACTGATCGTATTGTGTTCTTTTTTGTTCATTTCCAAGAACTTTGTATGCTTCGTTAACTTGTTTGAATTTTTCTTCAGCTTCTGGCTTGTTTTTGTTGAGGTCTGGGTGGTATTGTTTGGCAAGTTTTTTATATGCTTTTTTTATCTCGTCTTGAGATGCATTTTTGCTAATTCCGAGTATACTGTAATAATCTGACATGTTTATGGGTTGAATGGGCTAGTATTTAAAAAAACTTTGAAAAATATTTGTTTTGACATTAGTCTTTCTTGTTTTCGGTTTCTTCTTTTACTTTTCCGTCAACAACATCGTCTTCTGTCTTTTTTTCTTCTTGTTGCGTTTCTTGTTGTTTTTTTGCAACTTCTTCATACAATTTTTGACTTACTTGCATAAATGTTTGTTGCAGTGTTTCTTTTTTCTTTTTAATTGCTTCAACATCGTGCTCTGTTGCTCCAAGAAGTTCTTTTAGCTCTTTGACGAGGGTGTTGATTTCTTCTAGCTCTTTTTTATCAACTTTTTCTTCAAGGTCTTTAACAGTTTTTTCTGTTTGATACACAAGACTGTCTGCTTCATTGATAACTTCTATTTTCTCTAGTCTTTGCTTGTCCTCGTCAGCGTATTTTTCTGCTTCAGCACGCATTTTTTCTACTTCTTCTTTTGACAGATTCGTAGAGCTTGTTATTTTAATACTCTGTTCTTTTCCTGTTCCAAGATCTTTTGCGCTTACGTTTACTATTCCGTTTGCGTCTATGTCAAAGGTTACCTCTATTTGTGGAACTCCTCTTGGTGCAGGTGGTATTCCCATAAGATCAAAGCGTCCAAGCGTTTGGTTATCTGTAGCCATGGGTCTTTCTCCCTGTAATACATGTATGCTTACTGCAGATTGACTGTCTGTTGCGGTGCTAAATACTTTGCTTTCTTTGGTTGGGATGGTGGTGTTTTTATCGATGAGCTTGGTAAACACGCCACCAAGCGTCTCTATTCCTAGGCTCAGCGGTGTCACGTCAAGAAGAAGGACGTCTTTTACATCTCCTCCTAATATTCCTGCTTGTATTGCTGCTCCCAGAGATACTGCTTCGTCAGGGTTTACACTTTTATCTCCTTCCTTTCCAGTAATATCTTTTACAAGTTTTTGTACTGCTGGTATTCTTGTACTTCCTCCTACAAAGATTATTTTATCAATGTCATTGGCGCTGAGTTTTGCATCTTCTATTGCTTGTTTTGTAGGTTTCTTAAGGCGCTCGAGGATGTTGTCAATGAGTTGTTCGAACTTACTTCTTGACAGTTCCATGGTAAAGTGTTTTGGCCCGTCTTGACCTGCACTGATGAAGGGCAGATTAATACTTGTGCTCTGTTTGGTTGAAAGCTCAATTTTCGCTTTTTCTGCTGCTTCTTTTAGTCTTTGTAGTGCTTGGCTGTCTTTACGCAAGTCGATGCTGTTTTCTTTCTTAAACTCATCTGCAAAGTAGTCGATGAGGAGTTGGTCGATGTCATCTCCTCCAAGGTTGTTATCTCCGCTGGTTGCTTTTACTTCAAAAATTCCTTCTCCCAGCTCAAGAATGCTCACATCAAATGTTCCTCCTCCAAAGTCGAATACGAGGATGGTGTGTTCTTGTTGTTTATCGAGTCCATACGCAAGTGCTGCTGCTGTTGGCTCATTAATTATTCGTTCTACTTCGAGTCCTGCAATCTTTCCTGCATCTTTTGTTGCTTGTCTTTGACTGTCATTAAAGTATGCTGGTACTGTGATAACTGCCTTTTGTACTGGTCCTCCAAGATAATCTTCTGCATCTTTTTTTAGTTTGCCTAAGATAATTGCACTTATCTCTTGAGGGGTGTATTCTTTGTCATGTATGCGTACTTTGTGGTCTTCGCCCATGTGTCGCTTTATACTTCGTATTGTTTGTTCTGGATGTAGTATTGCTTGGTTTTTTGCTGCGTCTCCTACGATGCGTTCACCATCTTTTTTTAGAGCTACTACACTAGGCGTTGTTCTTTTTCCTTCACTGTTTGCAATGATTACTGGCTTTCCACCTTCCATCACCGAAACTGCGCTAAATGTTGTTCCGAGGTCTATACCTATTATTTTTGTCATGTTATTTGTTCTCCTTTCCTTTACTTACCTTTACTTTTGCGGTGCGAAGCACCTTTCCTCCTAAGAGGTATCCTTGTTGAAGGACTTCTATTATTTCTCCTTCCTTATGCGTCTGACTGTATTCGCTCATGAGTGCTTCATGGTGTTGTGGATCGTATGTTTCCGAGGATATTTTTGTAATGCCTTGTTCTTCAAGCGTACTTATGAGTTGTCCAAACACGAGTTCTACTCCTTTGTAAAGAGTGTCTTGTTGTGAAGCTTGAGCAAGTGCGAGTTCAAGATTATCTGCTATTCCTAGTAATTCTCGTATGAGTGTTTCTGCTGCTCTTTTTTTAACTAGTTCTTCTTGTTCTTGTGTTCTTCTTCTATAATTAGCGTATTCTGCGGTTACGCGCTTGAGTTGTTCCTCAAGCGCTTGGTACTCCGTACTTTCCTTTATTTGTTCCGCAGTTAGTTCTTTATCTTTCATGCTTCCGCATATCCGTTCATGAATCCTTCTTCCCAGTCTGCGATACTATCGTCTTCGACGAATTCTTCGCCATCTGTGTAGATTTCTTCTAGTCGGTCTTCATTGTTCTCTTCTTCATACCAATATATTTGTTCTGTGTTCATGTGTCTTTCCTCCATGGAGCTGCAATGCAGATTGTTTTTCCACTGGTTATAACCAGTGTTTCTTCTGCGTCTATGTATTTGCGTAGAGGGATGTTTGCCTCAAAGGGAGCTTCATCTTTAGTTCCCATGAGCTGAATACTTCCAGGGTACACTATTGTTTGCTGTATTTCTGCCTGTGGGAGCGTTCCGTGAATAAAAATTCCTTCCGCTGTCTCTTGACAGTTCAATGCATATATATTTTTGTGTACCATGTCGCAGTTTGTTGACTTTAAATCAACGTAGAGATATGTATGCAATAATTATTTATATATTTATCGGATATATTTATAAATACTGTCAACGTTAAATCAACATGAATCTTGAACGTATCACAATAATTCATATGGAGCCGCCCCATACGACTGACGTAAATGTTGAGTTGCAATGGCTTGGAGCTGTCTTGGGTTTATTCAATGAACGTGACAAGGACAGCAGTTGTTTTCGTATCTTTATTTCCCTTGTACGTGCTGCGCACATGCAACAGGTGCTTTCAAGTGATACAATAGCTTTTCATTGCGGTCTTTCTCGAGGAACTGTCGTACATCACTTACGTAAGCTACAAGACGCTGGTCTTGTAATGGGGGATAAAGCTGGCTATCGTCTTGTTAAAAAATCTATGCACGATAGTATTGACCAATTAGAACAAAACTTGCATGCTATGATCAAACTGATGCGTGCCGTCGCAAAGAATATTGATGCCAAATTATAAGAACATTTAATAATTCTCTCACATTAATTCTGTTATGAGATTGGTTTGGTGTATGCCGTATATTTTTTTCTTGTTGTTAATCGTTCCTCTCGCACACTCTGTCTCCATTCAAGAGTTAGTCTCTGCAGGGTATGAACAAGGTTTTTTCCCCGAACAAGATCGATTTTTTCCCTCATCCACAACTACTTCTCGTATACATGCTGTTGAGCAAACATATCCTGTGCTCGTTACCCTGCAACATCCCCAAGAGATTGCATTTTTTGCTGCACACATATCTGACTTCGCTCCTGAACTACAAGAGCAACTTCTCTATTACATGCAGCAAAGTATACTGGAGGGAACTAGTGCTGAGTCAAGACATTCTTTTTCACTGACTCCTACCTTTTCTACGTATCTTACCCCTACGCAAATACGTCAACTAGAGAAACATTTTTTTATTCAGCAGATCTCTGCTGATTTTCCTGTGTCTATATCTCTTGAGCAGAGCGTTTCTCTGATCGGTGCTGATGCTGTATGGGATGGCGGTCTTTTGTATTCGCCTATACAAGGTTTACATCAAGGTGTTTGTGTAATTGATACAGGTGTAGACTATACTCATCCTGCGTTGGGTGGGTGTACTGCTGAACAATTTCTTTCTGGTGCCTGTGCTAAAGTGCGCGGAGGATATGACTTCCATTCGCAAACCAATAATCCTATGGATACAAACGGTCATGGGACTCATGTGGCGGGAATTGTTGCTGCAAACGCATCCCTTGTTGGTGTTGCTCCTCAGGCGCACATTCTTGCTGTGCGTAGTCTTGGTGCCGCTGGAACGGGCAGTTTTTCAGATGTGCTTGCGGGAATTGAGTGGTGTGTAACAAATAAAGAGACGTATAATATTTCAGTTATTACCATGAGTTTAGGCTCTTCGTGCAGTAAAGGTGATTGTTTTACAAGTGTGTGTGACGGCGAGTGGGGTGCTTTTGATACTGCTGTATCTGCAGCTACCTCTGCGGGGATATCAGTAATTGCTGCGAGCGGAAATGAAGGTCAGCACACCCAAATTGCATTTCCTGCCTGTCATAGTGGGGTTACCGCTATTGCTGCAAGTACAAAGGACGACGAGGTAGCAACTTTTTCAAATAGAAATAGTCTTGTCGAGCTCATCGCTCCAGGTGTAGGCATTACAAGCACCTGTCTTGAACAAAATGCATGCCTATTGTCTGGTACGAGCATGGCAACTCCACACGTTGCTGGCGCGTTGGCTTTATTCCATCAAGCACATCAGCAAATTAATCTCTCCACCTCCCCCTCATCTCTCATACACGTATTAAGCGATACTGGTGTGCCGTTGTTTGATGTTGCAAGTGGTCAAAACTATTCTCGAATTGATCTTTTTTCTGCGTTCTCTGCGTTTTCTCAAAATAATATCCTTCGAACACAGGCGCTATATCCTTCTGGTTGGCAGAATGCTTCTTTTTGGGTTAATTTTTCAGTATCAAACAACACCGCAGTCTCACATACCTCATTTCGTATAGGAAACGCTTCTTGGCAGAACGGCTCTGCTGTATTTATTGATTTTGAGGGAAACTCCTCCCTAAGCTTTTTTAGTGTGAGTCAACAAAATGTTTCTGAACCTCCCCAGCAAACCTTTGTCCTCTTAGACAGCGCTCCTCCACATACTGTTGTAATAGGAAATACTTCCTCTTGGACCAATAGCTCTCAAAATATTTCTTTGATTGCAACAGATGCGCTTTCGGGTGTCTCTGTTACCCAATATCGTCTTAATGATGTATGGCTAAACGCCACGAACATTTCTTTTTCTCGTTCAAAAAACGCAACTATTCTGTTTAGAAGTATCGATGTCGCGGGAAATAGTGAGGTTCCGCGCTCATTTTCTGTTCGTATAGATACTGTACCGCCAACCCTTCAAGTACTCGCGCCTTCTTCGTGGTCAAATGAATCTGTACTTCTTGTATGGAACGCGACAGACAATCTGTCTGGAATATCTCATATAGAACACTCTTTTAATCAAACCAACTGGGTTGTTTCCGAGGATTTTCTTTTTAAAGATGATGGTGTGTACACAGTCTTTGTACGTGCTTTTGATATCGCAGGAAACAGCAATACCACAAATGTATCTGTCTTTATTGATAAAACGCCTCCCAATACTTCTCTGAGCATTCCTTCTGGGTGGATAAATGAATCCTTTTTGGTTTCTCTTACTGCACAAGATGATCTCTCCGGAGTTAACTATACGAGGCTAAGAATAAACGGTTCATCCTGGATACACGCCTCATCTCTGCAGGTAAACACCTCTGGTATATTCTTTATTGAGTTTCAAAGTGTTGATGTAGCTGGAAATTGGGAGGATGTACAAAATGGTACGGTGTTGCTTGATTTGCATCCACCTCGCATTCATTCGATATCTGCAAATCAAAGTCTGTTTCGTGTTGGTGATACCGCTCGTCTCCGTGTTCATGCCTCAAGCTTCTCGAATAGTTCAGTTGTTCTTCTTGAACCACTCCAGGAGTTCTCGTTCATTGACGGGTACTATGAAACTGATGTACATCTTTTCTCTCCAGGCAATACCCTGGTTACTGTTCGTGTCACAAATGCTGCGGGAACCAGTGTTGATGAGCAGTTTGTATTCTCTGTTTTCGAAACAGAGTTTCTTCGTTCTCAACCTATTCTTGATGCCCTTATTGCAGGAAATAAGAACAATACTCGCGCATCCCTTCGGCTGCGCACGAATCAAAGTGTTATCGGAAACGTTTCTGTATTCAGTTCTCCTCAGCTTCCTGTCTTTATTCCTGTTCCGTTAGAACATGCGTTTAGGCATGTTACTGTTGAGTTGAGTCCGTCTATTCGTTCAGTCCTTTCCTGGGCGAACATTAGTATTTCCTACAGTTCCCAAGAAATAGCTTCATTAGACGAAGAAACGTTATTTCTTTCTTACTTTAATGGTTCTTCTTGGGTTGCTCTTTCTCCAGACCTTTCTTTTGTGCACGCGATAGGTCGTTCTCCTGGAGTTCTTTGGGCTAATGTTTCTCAATTTTCTACGTACGCGTTAAGCGGAGATATTCCTCTTCCTCCTCCGGCTCCCCTTCCAGTTCCTCCTACTCCTCCTTCAGATACGAGCTCTGGTGGTGGCGGTGGTGGCGGTGGT
>SKHI01000020.1 GCA_007117065.1 Candidatus Woesearchaeota archaeon | reverse complement strand
GATGAAGAATAATTCTTCAACCTAATATTTTTTTTTATTATGAAACTATTTCGCTCTGGTGCTGAAGCATCTATTAGTATAGAAGGTTCTACTGTAATTAAGCAGCGTTTGGTTAAAGAGTATAGGCATCCTGATCTTGATTCTCGCTTACGTCTCGAGCGTGCACGAAGAGAATATAAGGTGTTATCGAAAACCAATGTTCTTGTTCCAAAAGTACTCTCGTTTGATGAAGAGAGTTGTTCATTAGTTATGGAGTTTATTGACGGTCCTGCGTTAGTTGATGTTCTTGACGCTTCCTGCGTATCTGTATATATGCCTCTTGTAGCGCGTTCTGTGCGACAGTTACATGATGAGGGCATTATTCATGGGGATTTAACTACGAGTAATATGCTTGTTCGCGGTCAAGAAATTGTGCTCATCGATTTTGGATTAGCGCAGTTTTCTTCTTCTCTAGAAGACATTGCTGTAGATCTGCAAGTAATCTATCAATCACTTTCTGGCCGCCACCCTGATACCGGTGCGTGGGATGTTTTCATTCGCGAATACGCTCCTTCCTCTGAGCTTTTACAACGTTTTTCTGTAGTTCGTTCTCGTGGAAAATATAAGAAACAGTACTAACGTTTATATACATCTTTTTCTTATCCTCTTGTATGGAATTAGCCCGTGGTGTAAGAGATTTTCCTCCTAAGATTCAAATTATTCGCGAGGATCTTTTTTCCCGTATTCGTCGTTCGTTTCAACTGCATGGGTTTCGTCCTTTTGCAACGCCTGGTATTGAGCGTAAAGAAACCTTATTGTTTAAGTTTGCTGGTGATGAGGATGTTATGCATGAGTTATTTCTTCTTTCTGACCAGGGTGGACGAGATTTGGGTTTGCGCTTTGACTTGACAGTTCCTTTATGTCGCTTTGTTGCTATGAATAAGGACATAAAATTTCCGTTTAAGCGCTATGAAATTGGAAGGGTATATCGCGATGGACCTTTGAAAAAAGGTCGTTATCGAGAATTCTGGCAATGTGATGCAGATATTGTGGGTTCATCTTCACCACTAGCTGATGCTGAGTGCATTCGAGTGTTAGATGACGTTTTTAGTACACTACCGTTCAAGTACGTTATTAAGGTAAATAATCGGTTATTACTTACTGAAGTATGTGATTTTGTTGGTATTTCTGACTCGCATAAAGCAATTATTCTTCTTGATAAATTACACAAGATTGGAAAAGATTCTTTACGACAACAATTATGCGAGTTTTGTTCTGAACAGCAAGTTTCTGATTTGTTTTCGTTGTTATTTACTCAGGGTACAAATGATGGTCGTTTGGAGCTATTACGCTCTGCTTTAGGTTCTTCGCGAGGAGTTGATGAGTTGTGTGAAGTGTTCTCATTTATTGATGATGTTGCTTCTGTTGAGTTTGATCCAACACTTGCTCGCGGGCTTAATTATTATACAGGAACAGTGTATGAGGTATTCTTACTCGACTCCGAGATTACTTCCAGTGTCGCTGCTGGTGGCCGATATGATTCTATTATTGGTCAGATGCGTGGTGAAGGCGACATCCCTGCTGTTGGGCTTTCTTTTGGTATCGATCCACTTACTGATGCGTTGCTTGCTGAGAAAAAACGTTTTGATTCAACCTACGCTGACATCTTTGTTGCGTGGATAAAGGCGCCTCGTGAAGGTTTAGCTATCGCTTCTCGTCTGCGCGCTTCTGGTATTAATGTTGATATTGATGTTATGGAGCGTAGTTTGTCTAAGAATCTTGACTTTGCTGACAAAATGGGCATTCCTTTTGTTCTTATTCTCGGGCCACAGGATCTGGATGCTGGCGAGGTTACTCTAAAGAATATGCGTTCCGGTGAGGAGTCTCGTGTAAAGCTTTCTGAATTAGATCAGTTAGATCTTTCTTTATTTGAATAAAATTCTTTAGATGCAGATATTGCGGCTAGATACCTTGGATTAAAATGTCTAGTAAGATCCCACCAACGGAACGATTCAATAAATTCGTCTGTAGAACCAATTCCAACTTGCATAAACACGCGTTCATATTCAGTCTTTAATGCTTGGTATTTAATACCCTCAATATGCACTCCTGCTCCTACTCTACTTAATTGTTCTTGTACTAAGATTTGTGCCCGCTGCTCTGCTTGATCTAAGCGCAGTTCTAGCTCTACCGTCATTTGTTTTACGAGTACTTTATCATTAATATTGTTTTCTAAAAATCTTTTCCTATCATTTTTTATAGTTTTTATCCCAAATGCAATATATGTTCGATATATCATATTTTGGCGCATTTGTTCTCTCCTTTATTATCATGTTTTTAGGAGCTATTAGTGGCGGTGTCGGCCTTATTCTTCGCCCAGTTCTTATTTTTCTTGGTTTTCCTGCTGTGACTGTTATCGCTTCTGCTCCTGTTGCCGGTTTAATCGGTGAGCTTCCCGGACTGTACGTTTTGTATAAAAAAAAGTTTTTTCGTTTTCGTGAATCATTTATTCTCGCCCTTCCTGTTGTCAAGGGAACTGTTCTTGCAAGCGTTTTTATTGTGTTTTTTTCTTCTGAAGAAGTTGTCGAAAGCATTCTTGGTTGGGTTCTCCTAGCTGTTGCAGTATTTATTTTCTTCACGCCCTCCTTTGGTATGCATAAGAAAAAAACGTCTCCTGCGTTCTGGAAAAAGCCTGTTGCTCTGTTCAGTACAGCTGTTATTTCTGCTATTGGAACATTTACTGGCGGTGTTGGGGCACTCTATAATCTGTTATATATCTGGTTATTTGGTAAAACCTATATTTCTTCTTCTGCATTATGGCGTTCTGCCGCATATATCGGTCTTGTTGGTTCTAGCATCGTATTCCTTTTTTCTGGTCTTGTTGACTTCTGGTTATTCATCGCGTTGTCTTTAGGCTTGGGATTAGGTTCGTATTTCGGGACTCTCTTTGGATTAATGGAAGGCGAACAATGGGTTCGGATAATCATTTTTATCGGCGTTCTTTTATCAGCTATTTCTCTTCTTCTATTGTGAATTATTCTGCTTGTTGTTGTCTCCAGAACGCGTAGTATAATCCTTTTTTATGTACAAGATAATCGTGTGAACCTTTTTCTTGTATTGAACCTTTTTCAAGCACGAATATTCTATCTGCATGTGTTATTGTTGAGAGTCTGTGTGCAACATGTATAATGATGAGTTCTGGTCGCTCTTTTCTTATGTATTGTATTGTTTCTCCAATCCGTTGCTCTGTTTTGGTATCTAGTGCCGATGTTGCTTCGTCAAGGATAAGTACATCGGGTTTTCGTATGAGTGCGCGCGCGATTGCTAGTCGTTGTTTTTCTCCTCTGCTTAGTTTTATTCCCCCCTCCCCTATCTTTGCTTCCAGCCCCAGAGGGTTTCTTGTAATGATATGTGATACACCTGCTAGTTCGAGTGCTTGCAAGCAGTCTTTTTCTGTTACTGTGTTATGAGTGAATGCAAGATTTTCTTGTATGGTTCCTGCAAAGAGTTGCATTTCTTGCGCCACAAAACCAATTTTTTTTCTGAGGTGGTCGTATTGTATTTCTGTGTGTGGAACTCCGTTTATTGTTATTGTTCCTTCGGTTGGTTTATAGAGTCCTACAAGCAGTTTTATGATGGTGCTTTTCCCACTTCCTGTTGTCCCTACAAGAGCGATGGTTTGTCCTTTTTTTATGTTTAGACGAATATTTTGTAAAGCATTTGTCTCAGCATACCTAAATGTGACGTCTTTGAACGTTATATCTTCTATGTGACGTATTTTTTTTGCGTTTCTTGGGATATGCTCTGGTTTCATAGAGAGTATTTCTTCCAATGCCTCCCCTGATGCTTTTGCTTCTTGATATTTTGTTGCAAATGAGCCTATTTGTCCTAGTGGAGCAAATACGAAGAAGCTATAGATAAGAAGGGTAAAAAATTCTCCTACTGTTACTTGATCGTAAAATATGAGCAGAAAGAGTACGTAAAGCATTCCTGAACTCATCAATATTACAAGTATTCCTTGTATGTAGTTGAGTTTTTTTATTGCTTTTATTTTTTGTATTTGATATCCTAATAATGTGTTGTTTGCTTTGTTGAGTCGGTCTATTTCTTGTTCTTCTAATCCCAGGCTTTTTACGAGTTCTACGTTTCGTATTGTTTCTGTGGTGCTTCCTGATAGCGCGCCTGCTTGTTTTACTATCTGAGTTTGCGCTTTTTTTATTGCTCGTGAGATCAGGAGCGCGGTTAGTATGATTAGGGGTATAATTGCGATATATAAGGTTCCTATAATCCAGTGTACTGTGAATGCGTATATGACTACAAACAACATTCCTATTATGGAAAAAAGCACTATTCCTACAAATCCTTCTATGAGCCCTTGCATATCTGTTCTTGCTTTTTGTAGTTTCTCTAGTATTTCTCCACTTTGTCTATCTTCAAACACTGCAAAAGGGAGGTTAAGAGTGTGTTTTACTGCGTTTTCATAGAGGTCTGCGCCACTTTTGTAGGTGATCAGGTTTACGTAGTAGTCTTGAAATGATTTTGCTGTTCTTGCAAGTATCGCGACAACGAGTGCAAGGAGTACGAGTTGCGTTACTCCTCTGAGGAATTCTTCTCGTTCTAGTTGATCGAAAGGAGTGATATAATTGTCTATGATGAGTCGAAGTATTTGTGGGTCTATAAGGGTGAGTATCTGGTATGTGAGTGCAAGAAGCAGTGCCAATACAAGATATTTTTTGTGTTTGAATATTGATTGAAGTATTGGTTTCATAGTTTGCTCCTAGCTTAAAAAAAGGTATTGTTATTCTATGCGCGTATACACGATTGGTTTTTTTGCTACGATTACCGAATGTTCTGCTTGCGCGATGTACACTCCTTTTTGTTCGACTAGGGGCGGATATGTCTGTAATGCTCCTGCAGCGTATAATTCTTTTATTGCAAGTCTTGCGGGTCCTTCACCTAGTGCTTTTGCGAGTCTGTGCAAGCTGAATGGGAGTCCGTATAAGCCAATACTTTGTACTGCTTTTCTGGCGTATACGCTTCGTACTCGCGGTTTTTTTGTTATTCTGTATATGTTTGCATATTCTTGTTCATGTACAATTCCTATTCCTGTACTTGCAAATGGTTCTATTGCTATTGTCATTCCTTCTTCAAGTATTGTTTTGTCTCCTGTATCTGCGTTAGGAATGCTGGGGGTTGTGTGCACATTATACTCTCCAAGACCATGGCCTCCAAGATTTCTGACTGCTACGTACCCTTCTTGTGCAATAATTTCTGCTATTTTCTTACCCATCTCCCCTAATGTTCTTCCTGGTGTTGCAAGTTCTACTGCCGCGTCTCTTGCTTTCTCTGCGGCACGGATAAGTCTGGCGTGCGTTTGTTCTTTGCTTAAATCTATGGTGATTGCCGCGTCTGCTATTCTTCCGTTTACGTGACAGCCTATATCTAGTTTTACCAGGTCTCCTTCCTTGTATACTGTTTCATCATTTGGTTCTGGGCACCAGTGCGCCGCTATTTCGTTTATGCTTATTTGTGCTGGAAATGCAATCTCTGCTTGTGACTGTAAGTGTTCTTCTATGCGTTCTAGTGTTTCTCGTATGTTTATTCCTGGTTGTATTATTTTTCTTCCTAGCTCCAGTCCCTCTGCTACGAGTTTTCCTGCAAGCAAATAGTCTTTTTGTATTTCTGCATCCATACAGGTACAAATACTCGTTTCTTTTTAGGTGTTTTGTTTAATAGATTATGGCTACGAGTATTCGTTCTACGTCTTCAAATCGTACGCGCACAGGATCAGGTTCTGGGTTGTTATCTCCTTTGAGTGTGTAGTAGAGTCCGTGAACATCGTATTGTATATCCACTACTCGATGGATGATGCTCCTTCCCTGATGTCTGTACGTAATAATGTCTCCTATTGCTATTTGTTCAGGATATTGCGGGACTATTTGTATTCCGTGTGCTCCTTGGTCTAGTACAGGATCCATACTTCCCGTTGGTGCAAATCGCGCCCATCTCGCTCCTTCTATTTCTATGCGTACGTGGTCTGGGTATACGCGTATCTGTTCTTGGGCTATCCAATTTTGTGGGCTTGCTTTTTGTGCGCTTACAGCACCTGTCGGGTATTGTAGTTGATCGCCTATGCTTGCTGTAAGAAAGCCTGTTATAAAACTCAGCGCTAGGAGAAACAAGAAAACCCTCATGTAATTACTAAGTAGTAATACTATTTAAAGGTTTCGTCTATTAATTACTTAATAGTAGTTATTTATCGGAGTCTGAGTGCTTCCAAGTTTCTTGGTGCAAGTGTCTCTATGCGATACTTCTTGTATAATGACGACGCCAAGTCTAAACAGCGACTTACCTCTCCGTGATTAATGAGAATTTTTCTTGGTCTTGGCTGTAAGTTCTTTATGAAATTCATGAGTTCAGTTCTATCTGCGTGACCAGTGATTTCAATTGTATGAACCTCTAGATTAATATATAGTGGTTCTTGTCCGCCACCTTGTTTTTGAAACATTATTTCTCGCTCGCCATCTCGAATTCTCCGTCCGTAGCTTCCTGGGCCTAAATAACTGCTAAAGGCAAGGCTGTTCTTCTTTTGTTCTGCTAGACCCTTTAAATACTCCACAGACGCGCCCCCTACAAGCATTCCGCTTGTTGCAAGAATAATACACGGTTTGTTACTGTCAATTATTTCTTGACGTTCTTTGTGACTACCCACATTTATGATATAGTCTTGTAAGAAAGGATTTTGTCCTTCTTGAAATATTTTCTTGCGCATACGAGCATTAAAGAATTCCGGATACGCAGTATGTATCGCAGTAATATCCCACACCATTCCATCTACGTACACAGGAATATTCTCAGGGATAAGACCTTCAAGTACCATTTCGTGGATGTGAGCAAGAATTTCCTGCCCGCGACCACTTCCTAATACCGGAACAAGAAGTTTTCCACCGCGAGAAATAGTTTTTGTAATTATCTCCGCAAATGCTTTGTTTTGTTCCTTCATAGGCGGCATAGCGTTATCAGCTCCACCGTACGTTCCTTCCAGAAGCACCGTCTCTGCACGAGGAAATTTCGTTTTTGCTTTACTTAACAAATAGGTATCAGTATATTTTATATCAGCAGTATACAAGATGTTATGTAGCCCATTTCCGATATGCACATGAACCATGGCAGCCCCTATCATGTGACCGCTATTTTGAAACGTTATACGCACATCAGGAGTGATGTCTGTTACTTCTTCATAATCGAGTGTTATGCAACGCAAAAGTTGTTGTTTTATATCGTCGCTTGTGTATAACGGTTCTTTTCCTTCTGCACGCATAATTTTTATCGTGTCTAATTGCAAAAGAGTCATGATATCTCTTGTTGGAAGGGTGCAATACACCGGTCCGCGATATCCAAATTTATAGAGGTATGGCAGAAAACCTGTGTGGTCTAGGTGTGCGTGACTCACTACTATTGCGTCAAGTTCTTCAAGGCGAAACTCTGGCGCGTCAAGATAAGGATATGCTTCTTCATCTGACCTACTTACATCCAGGCCACAATCAAAAAGGATTCTGCTTTCTGGCGTCTGAAGCAAAATACTACTTCGTCCTACTTGTCGGCCACTTCCCAGGTAGGTGATACGAACCCATTCATGATCTTTTTTTCGTTTATACCCGCTATACACGCGTTGTCCTGTTTCGTTAAGGAATTTTCTTCGTTCGTCACTATTCTCATAAAGAACGCTACGAATTTTTTCTATCAACTCACTTCTCAGTGGAGGGTTTCTTTTTACTACGGGCGACCAGAGCGCCTCTTGTTTTATTCTATCGAGTAGTTCGCCGTTTTTTCCTATGACTAATCCAGGTTTATCGGCCTCTATAATAACTACGCTTCTTTTTTCCTCAAACAGTATCTGTGCAACACCTGTTTCTTCCGGAAGGAGTTTCATAATTGTTTGTTGCGCTTCTGCTTTAGAAAGTTGGATGCTCGGATCTGGACGCACTTCTATTCGTTTCTTGACTGCATGTACTGCTTTTCGTACAGCATCAGCATAGTTTTTTAGAAACCGTTTGCTCTTCGTGTATAAAACGATGTTCGCGCCTTCAAATGCTGCTTCGCTTACCGCGTCTGCAGGCATAAATTGTAATACTTCTTCTAAAAGATCTGTCATGTGTATCTCACTAAAAAATATTTTTATTACTCGTTACTGCATTGGACTTTGAAAAGTCACGTCTTCAACTTCCTGTATGCCTTGCGGAGTTATTGTGGTAATAGCATATCCGTTTCCTGAAGCAGTGTCTCGTTTAATTGCTGCTTTTATCGCACCTTTTGCCAGAGTAATTCCTTCTTCAACGGTCAAGGAGCTCTTATATGCTGCATCAACATATCCGTACGCATATACCGATCCGCTTCCGCTACAATAGTAGTCTTGTATGAGCGTTATGCTTCCATCAGGAAAGATATCATAAAGATATGCTCCTGTCTTGTCATACCCTGCGAGGATGAAATGTGTTATTCCCTGTATCATGCTTGGCTGCCTGATATTTCCATAGACGTATTGTGCCAAGAGATTTGCTGCTTCTTTTACAGTTACTTCGTTGCCACTTCGTAACTCTTTGAGCTTTATTTCACTTTTTATGTGGCGACTAAGCATTACTGCATCACTTGCAGTTCCTGCAATTGTTACTGCGAATCGTTTTCCGATAGGAATTATTTTTTTTATTTCTGCTGCTACGGTGTGTCCTACTGTTGCTCGCTTGTCTGCGACAAGCACTATACCGTCAGTGCATACAATTCCTGCTGTTGTTGTTCCTGTTTTTAGGATGTGTTGTGTTTGTTCCATTAGGTGCTCCACAAAAGAAATACTTTGAAAAGATATACTATGTAATCCAGCTCTTTTTATAAATGTTATTGTGATAAAAGATGTATGTGACCAGTAATAACGTGCTGATTAGGACTATTTTGTTGCGTAAATGGAATACCTACTTCTAGCCGGTAGCGCTGATTTGTCCGGTATTGAGGCATATTTAATGCACAGGAGAGTATTCCTGTTTGTGCCGGGGCCAGATTGAGAGAATTACATATTGGAGTAACTGATTCTCCTTGAACAAATACTTGAATATCTGAAACCGTTATGATTGGTACAGGAAAGTCATTTCGGATACTGAGGTTAAGTGAATTGTCGACAAGGACAAAGTCGAGGCAAGTCACATCAAAGGAAAGTTCGCACGCTTGTGGACGAAGGCGGTCTACGTCAAGTAAGCCAGCGTAGCTTAAGACCCCTAGACCTATAAGTACTGCAAGGAACATAAATCCGTATGTACTCAAGTACTCCGTTACTGCTTGTCCTTTTTTCATCATTGTGCAAGAACCGATACCCATCCTACAAGAGGGTGTTCGTAAGTATGTCCTTCGCGAGTGAATGAGAGGCGGATGACGCCGTCATATCTGTCTCCTCTTTGTGCTTGATCAAAAGAACAGCTGATTTGTACAGACGCATCACTTGGAAGAGCTGTATTCGACAATGAACAAGCATAGAACGCGCTCTGGTATTCAAAAACCAACGGGGAATCAGTAAAATTAATTGGTACTCCAAAATCATTGCGAATAACAACAGAAAGACTATTCCCTTCTAGTACGAAATCAGTGCAAGTAATCCCTGGTGTAAACGTACATTCTTGTGCTCGCAGAGCATCCGTATTGAATAGCCCAAGGTACACCATTGCTCCAAAGCCGATGAGCATTGCGAGGAATGCGAATCCATAGGTACTCATGTACTCGACTGTTGCTTGTCCTTGTTTGTTTTTGTTGTTCATGGGAGTAAAGGAATGTAATGAATAAAAAAAGAAAAAAATATTTTATAGATGCGTTTATTGCCGTACAGCGAATAATTCGACAGACATTGCTCTATCGAAAGCTCCACCTTCAATTCGGTAATTTAGATTGAAAGAGACTCTGTCTTTGTCGCCGGTCGTTCCTCTTAAAGCATTACCCTCGGGAATCTGACATACAATCTGTCCTCGTTCACCACGAGATATATGTGAAGGAGGAGTAGCAACACAGTCAAGAGAATTACCGCTTAAATCAGTCATTCCGACTAACATTATACCGCTTGCAAGTCGATTCTCTAATTGCAAAGATATATTATTATTTGTCAGTCGATAATCTGCACAGTGTAGCTCTGGGCTTGTTGTACACGTTTCCGGCAGTAGATTCTGCGGATTTAATACTCCGAAGTAAGAGAGGGCTCCTATCATAACTAATATAATAAGAAATGCGAAGCCATACGTTGAGAGAAACTCTAATGCTGCTTGTCCTAGTTTTTTCATGGTAATTTATTCACCTATTTATTTTTTCAAAACATATTATTTAAAGATTTCCTTTTTAGCTTACCATTCCTCCAAAGGTAGCGCCTATTACAGCGGTTGCTATGAGGTATATGATAAGTGAAATGGATACGAATACCGGGATGTATTTGAGTCCTCCTCTGATATCGCCTTTTTCTAAAATACTCACCAACACTCCTGCAAATAAACTAATTGTTCCCACTGCAAAGAACCCGAATACGTAGAAATTACCAAGTATTTCTTCTTTGTTTTCGGCAAGGCGACCGAGTGTTTCAAACAGTGTCGCTCCTCCTCCGAGTTGTGACGTATCTGGTCCGCTTGCTATTTGTTCTGCAAAACTGATAATGACGGATAGTATGGTTTGTGCAAGTGCGAAGAGTACGGGTGCGATAACTACTGTTATCATACTAATAAATATCATATAGCTTACGACTGATGCTCTCATCTCGTTTTTGAGTTGTCGTGTTTTTCGTATGTTTTCTGTTACGCGTTCGATAACGTCTGCTATCTGTCCACCGCTTTCTACTTCGCTTACGATTAAGTCTATGCTTCTTCGTACGATTGGGCTGTCGTAGCGATGTCCAAATTCTTGTAGTGCACGTACAGTGTCGTTTCCAGTCATTACTTTTTTACTAACGATTCCTATTTCTGCTCCTAAGACACCAAATTCTGGTCGTATCGCAGTAAACAGACTTCTGTCAAGACTCATTCCACTGCGCAAGTTTGTGATAACAAGTTCTAGGTAATCTGGTAGTTTGTCTTCAATTTCTTGTGTGCGAGAATATATTTTTAGGTTCAAGTATACCCAGATAAAGAACATTGCAAGTGTTACTTGTGCACCCACCACCACTATCCAGAATCCAAGTGTGCCAAGGAATACAATGAGTTGATTTTGATCAACGAGGACTGGAAGTAGTGTTGTAAAAAAGATAATGTATGTTGTGATAAGGGAGAGAATGAATATCACACCAAAGAGCGTGTACGGCGTTTTTGAGTACCCTGCTTTGAATAGATATTGCCAGAGCGGTTCTCTGAATTTTTCTGGTACGAATGCTCTTCCAAATTTCTCTAAAAAGTTTGCCATATTATATGTTCACCTGTGGTCGTATTCCTCTAAAGATGCTAATGAATATGAAGTTGAGTATAACAAGAAGTACAATTACTGCTCCGTATGTGAAGAGGTTTAATTGTATTTGTGTAAAGGAAAGAAGTACAGTAAGTATAGTCATTCCTAGCGAAGGAAATACTACTGCTACAAGCATGTATACTAATGTTACTGAACTCAGTTTTTTTCCGTATGATTGTACCATGACAAGTTGTTCTTTTTGTATGTCTTCAAGTACTGCTTCAAGACTTTTTGTTACGTTCATTCCAAGACGGAGTGCTACGTGTATCTGAAAGAGTATGCGTCTAAAATTCGCTGATGCACTGTAGGTCATCGCATGTTCTACTGCTTGCTCAACTGGCGTTCCTAATTCTATATCGCGTACTATCTCTTGAAAGTATTTACTTGCTACCCCGTAACTATTTGCTGCGTCAAAGAGTGCGTTTACCAGCGGTCTTCCGCTGTGTAATTTTACAAGCAAGTATCTTCCTGCAAACACTACTTCTCTATCAATGTCTTTTGCCCGTGAGTATCCGCGTATCTTTGGTTGTTGAAAGCCAAACCATGCTCCAACGAAGAATATTCCCACTATTCCCACAAGAGTATACCAGATGGGCTGGCCTTGCTGATCCATGAGCATGAAGAGAAGCATCCCTAAGAGTATTGTGCCCATCATCGTCTTTTTTAAGACACGGGCAACATATTCTTCTGGTGTTGCGCTTATCCGCGCTACACGTAATTGATATTGAAGTTGCGGTAAATAGTTTTTTGCGATGTAATCGTAAATCATTCCTCTTCTAGTTCCTCTGTTAATAGCCCGCGATAGTATTTACTAATAATGAGTCCTATCTCGTTTACTTCTTCTTTTTTCTGAAGCGTCATCCATTTGAGAAGACGAATTTTTTGTTTTAGATTATCTGAGAGTTGGTCAGGAGTCATTCCTGTATAGAGGTGTAGTTTCTCCATGATACTTTCACTATCACGTATTTTTACGAGTTGATCATTGTACGCATCTAACTGTAGCAGCACGTTTGCATCTCCTGTGGGAAGAATTTCTGCTACTTGTAAGGTTCGTCTTTTTCCTGTTCGTCTGTTTCTATTTTGTACAACAATAAGTCCTAAACTGCTAATCATCGGTTTAGGAATTTCAATGGGAGGGTTTGTTAGTCTTGTAACGACCTCTTCTGCATCATTTGCGTGTATTGTACCGTATACGCTGTGTCCGGTGTGAATTGCTTCTAGAAGTACTTCTGCTTCTTTCTGTCGTCTTATTTCTCCTACCAGTATTTTATCTGGTCTCATACGCAGACTATTCATGAGAAGGTCAAGCATTGAAACTTCTCCTTTTCCTTCAGGGTTTGCTAATCGCGTCTCCATTGGTACCCAGTGTAAGGTATTTGGCAAGACAAGTTCTCTGGTATCCTCTATGCTGATAATTCTTTGATTTGGGGGAAAAAAGTTTGCTACAACATTTAACATACTTGTTTTTCCACTTCCTGTTCCTCCTGCTATGAGTATGGAGAGTTCGTTTTCGATTGCTAGCCAAATAAGTGCTGCTGCTGCCAAGCTTATTGTTCCTTCTTTGATGAATTTTGTTATTGTCCAAGGGTCTTCTGCGAACTTACGTATGGTTATGGTGTTCCCTCTGCTACTTATTGGTATAAGTGTTGCGTTTACACGATCTCCTGTTTTAAGATGCGCATCCATTAATGGCGTTAATGTGGTAATTTCTTTTCCTACCTCACGTCCGATACTCATAGAGTAGTGTCGTATTCTTGCCTCATTGAGTATTTTGACGTTTGTTTTCAGCCAGGCGTGCTTTTTATGATAGACCCACACTGGTTCTTGGCTACTGTTTACTACTATTTCTTCAAGATTTGGATCGCTCAGAAGTATCTCTATTTTTCCTAGACCAAGATTTTCTTCTATGAGATAATTTGTCAACATATCTTCTGTTTCTTGGTTTGCGTCAGGGAAGTACTTTTTCAGAAGGCGACGTATCTCTTTATCGAATTGATTTTTTATCTGATCAACCCCGTGTTTTTCTTCGGCGTCCTGTATACTTTGGGTATCCATGTGCGCGATAAATTCTTGACGTATTTTCTCAAGGATAATTTTTGTTGTATCACTTATATTTGCTATACTCATTACGTAGAGCGGTACTGGTTCGTCTAAGTCTTCTTGTATTATTATGTCAACAAGAACGTTGTTACTAGTTACTGAATATCCGTCAAGCTGTCTTACCATATATTGCCTCCTTACATTGTTTTATACGTAATAGTGTTGCTCTGTCAACAGAGTTTTCCTGTAAGTTTAATTCAAAATACCTCAGTGCTTGAGAGTAGTTTTTTTGTTTTAGTGCATGGTACCCTTTCATATATAATTCACTCATTGACCTCTTTTTTACGTGTTTGTGTTTAAAATTATTTGTGCGCTTTATATGTTCTTCTACTGGGCGCTGTAATTTGTCTACGATATGTTGTAATCTTTGCACAGGTTCCTGTTCTTCAACAGGAGGTTTGTTTTCTTGTACAGGAGGTTGTACCGCAGTTTCGTTTTGTTGCTGCGAAATGGAATGTTCTTGTTTTGGCTCTTCATGTTCAGAAGATTCTTGTGGAGCGGTTATGTGTACCCGTATTTCAGGACTCCATTCCGGCGCATGCTCAGAAATCGAGGCATTTGCTTTGTGTAAGAGTTCTCTATTTGATTGTATTGTCTTCTGCGGCACGTGTTCGATGATATGTATTTCTTTTTGTGGCTCAAAATCGGGATTTGCTACTTGTTCAGGAAGGGGGAATAGCTCTGTTTCTTTTTGAATAACTCCTTCTTCGTGTGAAGGCATGTGTATTTGCTCAGTATTTTTTTTAAACATGAGTTCTTCAATATTTGGTGCGGGCGCTCCCGAAGTGTTATGCTTAAGATCTTTAGGAGCTACTTGTTCGTCAAAAACATCTTCTTTTTGGTCCATTCGGTACAAGAGTCTTTGTGTTTTGTATTGATCTGCTACGTAGTCGTATATTTTTCTATAACAGCGTTGCATTACTCTGTATAAGTGCACGCGTTCTTGATAGTGGTCTTTTGGTATGCTCAAGAATGCATTTTTTAGTTCGGTAAAGGTCGCTTTTGCTTCCGTGTATCGTTGTTGTTCTAATGCACGCGCAATTCGTTTTTCAAAATCTACTTTTTCAAATATTGCAAGGTCTTCATGACGTATAGACGTTTTCTGTATTTTTTTTGGCTCATTTTTTTTTATAAACTGAACCATATCGTTTTGAATCCATTCTTCAAGGTTCATAGTTTCAACTCCCTACAATAATCATCATACAGTTCCTGTGGATTTTCAATACCTCTTTTCTGTGCTTCTTGAATAAAATATTCTTTTTTTATCTCTACGATGTATGCAAGATGTTTTTGCCACATTCCAGGTATTTTTTCTTGAGGAATCTCGTTTTGTTCTGCTTTATGGTAAAATCCTTTCTTAAAATTGTCTAATGTATAGCTTTCTTGTTCTTGCGTAACTTCTAATTTTTTATGATCGTGAACATACACATAGGGCGTGGTAAATTTGTATTCAATACCAAGTACCTTTTCTTCTACGAGAAAATCAGTCCATGCCTGTATTGTTTTTTCTGGGAGGTTAAGTTGTTTTGCTGCGTCTTGGAGAGTTATTTTTTTCTTCTCTCTCACGAGTTGCATGAACTCATCCACTCCTGTTTGTACTTGCTCCATACCTCTTCATGCAGATAAGCCGCATTAACATATATAAACATTGTTACTCACTAGAAAATGCTAACATTGGAGGGGATCGTATTCAGGATCATAAACATTAAATCGAGAGTATGCATCGAGTAAGACATCATCGAGTAAAACAAAGGGCACTGGTGCGGCATCAAAATTAATTGCCCGCAAACACTCGCGAGGACGTTCACTTCTATCAAAATCTGCCGCAGTAATATTAGAAGTACTATCGTATGTTCGTATGAGGCTGAGTATTCCTTGCGTGGGTGAAGCAGCCGTATTAAAAGCCAACCTATTCAGATATGAAGGAGACGCATTATATGCTCTGTACGTACCAGCCCACGCATGTGCGCGAAAATGCGTAATATTATTCCAATCATAGTTTATAGCGCGAACAACTCTGTGAGGTTCATCTCCAAGACGCTCAGCACTTGACAAAGGATCGATAAGACCTTCTATGGATACACGCGTAGAAATAATTCGTTCTTCGATATCAAATCGAGCAATTGACCCTGGTGCGTCGAGGCGCAAAGTAGTGTTAACTTGTACGAGCAATTCCCACGTTGAGATTTGTTGAAGGGAAACATTATGGACAAGAAGAGAGAGATCTGTGTTATGTAACTCTCTATAATGCGTTTCTAGATCAGTAATAAACTCTGAAAAAGCAGCGTTTTCAAAACTGCATGAACCATCCTCTTCAACCGTGCGCATACAATCACCTAACTCAATGAGTATTTGATCGATAGTAAATGTCGGACTATCAACACTAATGGAACGTTTGTATTGCTCAAGAGCGATTTCATCGAGTATTTTTCTCACATAGGTTTGTATTCCTAAAGGAATAATTGTTTTCTCAAGTAACTCCATCTCTTCAATAAACGTTTGTATAAACAAGTGCTCAGATTCTATCGCCCCAGCTCGAAGGTCTGGCGCCGTAAACAGTACGAAAAGAAGACTAACAGTGACCAGCGAAATCATGCTAATAAATATTGCTTTTCGGTTCATGATGAAACAGTCACCTCTATCGTATCTGGTCCAAGAATACCGCCTGTCTCGTTAAGACTCACTACCATTCTTCTTGAAACAACGCGAATTGAGTGATCACCTTCAAGAAGCGATGCGCGCCCGTATGTAAATAGAGGATCGTTTGTCGCATTAAGTAAAGTAATGTTTACACTAAACTCCTGAGGAATTGCTGATATAACGCGTTGAATGAGTACAGTCGCGTTATCAGCACACCCATCACAGTCCGAAACATGCGCCCATCTCTGTATTTGTTGTGCAGGAGTATTGTCTTGTCGCAAGTATACATACCTACTTCGATCTCGCAGCGGAACGATGTCCTGAACTTGCTGAGCTGTAAGTACAGTAAGAGCGTCTATCGAGTACGTGTGTATCTGTATTTTATCCACACTAGACGTTCCTGCAGAGGCCAAGATCGTTATTCCTATGAAAAAAATAAACGCTGCAAACAGCGCGTCAAAAATGTAAAATTGAGCTACTCTCCCTCGCATACGAAATATATTGTTGAATGGTTTTATAAAACATACGAAAAAAACGTAAGAAAGATTTAAATATACATAGTGTTATTCCTGTTCAATGGTTGCGCCAGGGGGTGTGCTTATGTCATACGAAGAAGAATACGAAGACGAGTTTGAAATGGAACATGCAGGCTATCTCGAAGATGAAGAAGAGCAAGATTCTTTCGAGAAACAATACGAGCAGTTATTTGAAGAAGAATCAGAAAACTTTGAAGAAGATATCGAATTGTTTGAGCGAGATCCTGTAACAGGAAGAAAAGCGAAAAAAAACCGCTTATCCGTTCTCAATCAAACCCAATTAAGCAAACAAGAAATGGACGAGATATTTCTTGAGTAATCTTTAAGAAAGAGAGCGCATTTATCAAAAACATGCAAGAAGATATTTGGGATTTTGACGAAGATAGTGTTATCGCAGCAATACAAAAACATGACGCGAAAAAAGTTCTCTTGCAGTTTCCTGACGGAATTAAAATGCATGCAAAAGAAATTGTGCAAAGGGTGCGTTCAGAAACCGATGTAGAGGAAGTAATGGTATGGGCCGGGAGCAATTATGGTGCTTGCGATCTTCCTCTCGAGTCACGCTCTGTTGGTGTAGACCTCATCATTCATTTTGGCCACAGCCCATGGAATTATGAACGCTCTGTAGTAAAGTAATTCTCAAATGCTTCTTTCTTTTGTTGTAATTGTTTTTGAAATATCGACGGCAAAGCTGGATTAATCAAGAAACGCAGCTCCACACATTCTGGCGTTCCTGCAAATTGTATTGCACTACTCCAACGTATTGTTCCACTGCGCAACTCCACTGTCTCCCCGTTCAATAATTGTTTATGAATGAATTTTTCTACCGGTGCTTTTTTGTGTGCTTCGGTTAGTTGATTGTATTTTTTTATGGCCTCATCAATTAATGCTTGTGAAAGTTTCATTGTTGTACTGCTTTGAGAAGATCGTTTTGTGTAACGCCTGTATGACTCACACTCCAAGTCACCTTTCCGCTGCGCAGCAATATAACTTGCGGACTTTGATGTTGCACACCCAGTTTTTCTGCGATTGCATTGCTTAAAGGCCGATCCTCTATCACATGCACCACATAAAGAGGAACATCCAACTGTTGTTGGGCAAAAGCGCTCATTTGTTGATATGCTTGAGCACTGAGTGAGCAACGCGTACTATGTTTAAAAATAATTGCTTGTTTCTGCTGGAGCACATCTAATAATTCTTCAGTAGTATGAATATTCTGCATACAGTGTAGAAGCAAAACACCTTTTTATACGTTTAGGCAAGTTTAAATAAGAAAATTGTTTTACTCAAGTAACAGTTTGCCGCGATCGCATAATCCGGTATTGCGCCGGTCTCGAAAACCGGTTCCGTAAGGAGTTCCCGGTTCAAATCCGGGTCGCGGCGTCTCGATAATACATTAATACGCGTCGCTAGCCCTTATAAAAAGCATCTAATGTTTTATCTATGGCACCCAAGCGCGTATACGTTTCGTTTGCTTTCTTGACACAATATGCGACAGTAAATGCTGCAACAGCAGAGAAACTCCATGCAACAGGATGTTCCGCGGCAACCACTGCTGAACCAACTGAGAAAGATAAACTGACCAACGTTCCATAAACATATCTTCGGAAGCTGTTCTCCGTAGGCGTACGTTCTTTACGCGCTTCATCAAAACAAATATTCGCATCAATAGCCATACCAATAGCGATAAAGAAGAACTATTTAAAGTTTACCATTATCTAGTAGCCACTTATGCTTTCTCTTCCGATATGTAATACCTACAGCAAAGACCATTACTAATAAGAACCATCAAAAAAGCACGTAATATGAGTTTCCCACCTTTCGAACCCAGCCTCAAATGCCATGGCTTGTGGCGTAAAAAGGAATACAATAAACAGAAAAGCTAGCGTTAGTTGATTCATGAATCCATTCTCCACTACTGTTTTTGGACAAATCATATGTAAATGTGGAGATTTTTTCGCGCAAAGAGAAAAAGTAAACTACCAAAAAGTAGTTAAATACTGTGCTCTTCCCCGTCAGGATGAGTGAACAAAAGGAGCCTAATTTAAAAGAAACGCCTTACAATTAGAGGAAACACCTACACAGCATTTACATTTACTGACCGAAACCTAGATACATTTTTGGGAGTGGCACAGGGAGCGCATCATGATTGGCATGCGCGAAACCAAGGTTCGACGCGTCCAACAACAAGGAAACAGATACCTCTGACACGCGAACAGTTTGGTGAGTATCTCCGAAGAAACCTCCCTATCAAAGGACAACTAGCGTCCTCTCAAGATAAAACACATGGGACAATATATTATCAAGTGATTAACACCCAAAGTCAATAAAACAACGTTCTAAATTCTCAAGAACGTAATCACAAGTAAACACAATAGCGCCAGATTACACAATAAAAATAAGATATAACAGGGTTTATTTTACATTCCTTGTGCGTTTTCTTTTTTGTTTACTGAGTTGTTTTTTTACGTATGCACCAATTTTTTTATGCACATTAAACTCCTTGTAAAACCACCAGGCAATAATTCCTATTATTCCCAAAAGCACTATTGTACTAATGTATTCTAGATAGGGCACGTATTGTGCGAGTTGGGATCCAAGAAACGCCCAGAGACCAACGTACGTTATCATTCCTGTGCTCGTTATGATAAAGAATCGTTTGTGCGAAACGTTTGTAAGACCCAAAAGTATAGTGATAATGTCTACTGGCAGTATGGGTAGCGCGTATGCTAACCACACAGTTTTTGGATATTTTTGTATGAGTGCTTCATAGGGTTTTCTTTGTTGCTCGGGAACCATGCGCTCGACAAATGGGCGACCGATTTTTCGCGTCAGATAAAATGCTGCGTTTAGACCAATAATGTTTCCTATGTAGGTAAGAGCCCATGCGCGTAGAAATCCAAAGTGAGCAGCCCCTAACAGCGTAATAACCCCTCCAGGTATTGGCGCAATAATTACCTCTGTTATAATGAGAAGCACGTAAATGAACTGTGCTGCAGGCCCTGTGTCAAGAAATATTTGGTCAAAGGGTTGGCTAAATATGTGTACAATAAAGAATAATAATGCGAGCAGTATGATGCCTATGAAGAATTTAGCATATTTGTTCATGGTACTATTTTTGTTTAAGTGCGTGTGTGAAGAGCGCGTACGCTACCAAAACACCAATAAGAAGTACGACTGTGTATGCGATGAGTAAGCTAAGAAAATCCATTTGTGGTTGTGTGAAAACGAGTAACACAATGCTCCACCAACTCAGTATACTTATTGTTCCTGTTGATGTGAACAGCCAGTAGTGTTTTACAAAGAGTTTTTTTCTCATATCAACTCCTGTATTTGCTTTCATGAAGGGAAGAACTTTCTTATGAAAAACTACACCATTAATTGCGATAGCGAGTACCAGAAACATTTTCATGTGAAAAAATCCTTTTGAGAGGCGTTCTGAGCCACCCAAAATAAAGTGCTCTCGGAGTACGAGGAGAATTCCTGACAGTACAAGAACGCCAAGAGCAGCCCATATTACCATTCCTGCTTGTTTGAGTAGCGCGTATTCGTCCTCGGAGATTTTTTTATCCTTTATGCTTCTAAAAAAAAGTGCATCGCTCATTGTTGCGCCACCTACACCGATGATGTTTGCTGCTACGTGTGCAAAAACAAGGATACTATACAATACCATAAATTGTTTTTAACACAGTAGTATTTAAGTGTTCTTCTTGCGCTATAATCCTGTATTCGCAAGTATTCCTGTTGTGCTAATAAATACGAGTACTACGCTTAATAGTACGAGCATTGCGTAAAACGGTTTGTTCCACATAATTATTTTTGCTCCGTCAAACTCCCAAAAGGGTATCAGATTAAACAATGCCAACCAACTGTTAATAATAATTGAGAATCCGATAATAATAAGGAAGAGTTCTGATGCGGGAAGAAGATAGAAGAGAGGGAGAAGAATGAGTGCAAGAACAATGTTTGCTACAGGCCCTGCTGCTGCTATAAGAGCGTTTTCTCTACTATTTACGAATCCACTAATATGAACTGCTCCAGGGGCTGCGAACAGCACTCCGCTAAAAGCAATTGCTAAACTGAGTACGAGAAGAGCAATGTTCGCTCTGAACTCTGCAAATTTTCCGTACAGTGTCGCAACATATTTGTGTGCTAGCTCGTGTATAATGAATGCCACCCCTACAGTTATTGCACTGATCAGGACAAGACTAAAAAATGATAGTTGTGGTTGATGTAACGCTATAGCCACTGCCACACTAATAAGAACCCATGCTATCATGAGATCCTGTATTTCTTGTCGGCTGAATTTCATATACACACAGATAAAGAGCTAATTTTTAAGTTTTTGCAAACAAAAATATTGTACATGATATAAGGTGGATTCCTGTGGAATCCTGGTCGCTTACCATATCATTCCCCTATATACATTCTTTTTTTATTTGTTTATAAGGGTGTTGCTTGTTTTTGTTGAAGGTTGTATATTGGTGTGGATTTGCCTATCCTGTAAAAAGGTGCTGTCTGGAGCAAATCGAGTGTATTTGCAGATACATTCCGTTGCCTTTGCTATATGAGCGTATTCTTCAGGCCTCAACGCAACTATTTGTTCTGTTTTCCCATCTTTGCGAGCATAAAACAGCAAAGAAGCATCAGCAAGTACGGGATAGAGGGGGAGTCGAGTCATTGTAGCGCGCACTATCTGGCTCTCATCAGCGAATATTCTTAAGTGAGTGGTTGTTGTGTAGCGCGCCATTGTTGGCTGTAAAAGAACAGCGTTTTCTAACACATCTGCTATACGCGTGTACCGCCCACCCCCTGTTTCTTCGAGTTTTTTCTCCCACCTCAGTAATGCCCACATGAAAAATTCTTTTTCTTCTCGAAACACATATCTTGATTGCGTACCATTCAATAACGAATGGACTCTCAGCGATAACTCGTCTCCATACGTATTCGCACCCAGAGTATATTGCTGCGTTCCTTGTGTCCAGCTATACATTCTTGGTAACAGCATTGGTTGAGCTTCATCTTTAGACAAAACCCCGCCTTCTTCTCGTTCAAACATATGTGGCAGGGATGAAGAGCTTATTTATATGTTCGTAGTACCCCAAGGAATCTCTTAGGAGGGGGAAGTTCTTTATCAGTATATTTTGTGAGTATTGATACGAGGCGCGCGTGTTCGGTAAGAAGATCTATTGTTACCGCGTATACGAGTTGACCCATAAATAAAAAGAGTCCTGTGAGCACAGTAAATCCGAGTAGACCACTTATCGCTATAAAGGGCGAGAGTACTAAGGTGAAAAGAGGACTTATTGTTTGAGCAACTGTCGTAACTAATCCCATATAGAGAAGTAAACCACTCAGTAAGTAGATCCATTGATAGATAAGGAGTCGTTTGCTAATGAGTGTAAACACCTCATACTCTTGTTCAAATATTGCGTTGTCTTTTTCGTTTGTTATTGTTACTTGTTCTTTTAGATAATCAAGGTGGTGTATAATTCTTTTTCGAGGGTTAATGCTTATCATCTATCGTAACGCCTTAATAAGAAGACCGAGGAATACGAGTACAAAACCTACAAGAAGATATCCTGTTCCTGCTATGAATACATAGTACTCTGTTATGAATTGCGCCGTTCCTATAAGCATAAAGAGCACTCCCAATGCAAAGAGTAAATAAAGTATGCTTGCTTTTATTACTTTTCTTGTTGTTGTATCAATGGTGTCTTGTATCATGTGCTTTGCTTCAAGTAATATTTCGCCTGTGAAATATTTTGTTATTGTTGTAAAGATATCTTTCCAGCTCATATCTATCCTAAACAGTACTTGTTTTTATGTACTTTGTTTTTTCTGCTTTAATTTTTGCATACATATACTCTGCTAATGGTTTGAGGTTTAGTATATCTTCTGCGTTGTATTCAAGAAGAATATCTCTGAACTGGGTGTTGCCCGTTCGCCGGTACTGACTCCATAATATAAGCGCGTCACTTCCACGAACATCCTCGACGTTTTCTCCTCTTGAAATGCCTATTGATTTTTCTATGTGCTTTAGTCCTCCTCGCAAACCTATTTTTTGTCCTACAAAACGAAGGTCTATGTGCGGTACATCAGGAAGGACATGTGTGAAGTATCTGCGAATAATAGGTAAGTCAAAGCAGGCTCCATTAAACGTTACCAGTAGCTTGAACTGTTTAAGTACTTCACGAATATCTTCTTGATTCATATTATGATGACGCACGAATTGCCATGTACGCACTCCGTCGCTTATTCCAAGCACAGTTATATTGTTTTGATGGTTTGTTTCTATGTCTATATATGCAGCTTCTTCTCCGAACTCCTCCCAAGCTCTCCATTGCTCGTTACTTGGCAGCACAGTAAAATATTCGCTGTTTCCTGCAAAGAGCTGTTTTTCTGCTTCTCGTAATTGTATGTCAAAAAGTGGTTTTCTGGCAGGATTTATTCCAGGAACTAATTCTCGTTGAATAAAATCAGTCCATGTGTGCACTCCTGCTTTCCATAAGTTCTCCTCTGATTTTTGTCCCATTCGGGGCAGATGACAGAAGGTGTTTCGTAACATGATATGAGATTGAGTATGTTTTCATTCAAAAAGCTTGCTGTGCATAGTACACTGAGTTTTTTTCAACGACATACAAGATCTCATAATCAGTAAGAAGCAGTACATATACCGCGTAAATGTTCCAAAATGTTTCTTTTCCATATTAAAGCTCTTTTTTCGAAGCTATTAAATATACATTATACTATACTCTTTTGGGGAAAAAGCATATTACCAGCATAATTGCTACATAATAGCTCTACACATATGGACGAAAAAAGTTTTGATGAGATTATGCGTGTTCAACAAATGATGAGTAAACGCATCGTTCAAGAACAGCGCGTTGATGATAAAATTTCTGTTCTTAATATCATCCATGAGCTCGCAGGAAAGTCTGCTAAGCCTGTTCAGATAGAAGCTATTTTTTTAGAGTGTGAAATGGTTGGTATTGATGAGCGTCAGGCAGCCGACCTCATTGCTGATCTGGTTAAAGATAATCTGATCAAAAAAAGTGCTGGCTATGTGCAATTCATTTAGAAATCAAAAAGTCCTTTCTGGGAGGTTCCTTTAAGCACGTCAGAAAAAGTTGTATCATAAAACACCAATATTCCGTCTGCTATTGGCTTGAGTTGTTTTTCTATATAGTGCTCGTAATCTATGCTATGCGTGGTTTTTTGTATCGGCTCTGGGCCATTTACTGTCATGACGTATGAAATAAGATTGTCTGTTATTTTATCTAATAAGCGTGCTGCTTTTACGTGAGGAGGTGTTGTTTTTGTATATGAGTCTACATTTTTTCGAAGCGCTTTTATGTATATGAGAAGGTCGTCTTTTTTTCCTGCACGCACCTCTTGTACATATGTTTTTATGAATTCGTGTGGTTGTTGGTTATCAAAGATAATTTCTAGCATTCGTTGTTGAAATTCTTTTGCAAGTGCAGTCCAGTCTCTGCGCACGATTTCTAATCCTGTAACATCTATTTTTTTTTCTTCTCCGCGTACAAGAAGTCCTGCGTATCGCTTTTTACTTCCTGCACCTCCTCGTGTGTGTGGCATGAGAAAGCGCACATATAATTTTTCGAATTCTAGTTCTAGTTTACTCTCTGAGGCGTATCGCTTACGAGCGTATTCTGTAAAAAACGTGTTTATTTCTTGTTGAATTTCTTCACCTATTTCTTGTGCGCGTCCTGAATCAAGAATGCAGGGGTTCATGAATACTGAGTCAGTGTCAGAATAAATCACCTCATATCCAAGAGCGCGTATGTGTTCTGCTGCTGTTTGTATGAGGTGTTGTCCTGTTGTTGTTATTGCGTTTGCTACTGCCATACTAAAGAATCGGCAGTTTGGACTTGCAAGAACTCCAAAAAAGCTATTCATAAGTATTTTTATTGCAAAGCGTGCGAGTTGATCTCCATTCTTTGTTGCATTCGCTCGTTCGTCCCAGAGTACAGCAAGTATTTCTGGAAGTATTCCTTGTTCTTGCCTAAAACATGCACCGTTTTCTGCTCGCACATAGTTCTCTGTACTCTCTTTGAGTTCTTGTGATGCATCATAACTCAGAGGATCTATGTTTAGTGTTCGTATGATGCTTGGATAGAGACTTTTGAAATCGCATACGATGATGTTATCGTATATTCCTGGTTTACTTTCCATCACAAATCCTCCTGTTATTGGCTCGCTCTTATTCATCCATCCCGTACTTGGTGCTACAAATCCTTTTTTATGCAGTTTTGGCAAGTATACCATGTCCAAACTTGCGATGCTTGCTTGCACGCGTTGCAGGGGCATTCCAGTAAGAAAGCTTCTTTTTTTCGTGAGTGCTAAAGTGTTGCTTTTCTCTAATATGTCCAGAACAAGTTGGGCGTCTTGTATGTTGTAGCGTATGAGTTCTTCAGGATTCTGATTATAGTTTTCTTCTATATGTTCAAAACGGTTTTCTCCGGTAAACAGTTTTCCTTTTCCTAGGTAGTGTTGCGCAGCAGTTTCTAGTTGAAAGTTATCAAGATCTACAAAATTTGTTCGTAATAAGTGTATTCCATCAAGTACTGCGCGACCCGTTATTTCTGCTGTGCTTTCTTTGAGATAGTCACTTTCTAGACGCAGTTTTACTGGCGTCTCGTCTCGCCCCCAATTCATTGGTATGTCGTATGCACGATATTTTTTTTGTAAAACTGCCAAATCGAAGTCAATAACATTCCATCCTGTTATGATATCTGGATTTATTTGTTGTATGCGTTCGTTTAATTGCGTAAGAAGTTCTTTTTCAGTTGTTACCGTTGTTGCTTTCGTGGTCGTTCTGTTCAGTATTATCGCGTGTGTTGTTGTTTTTGTAGACAATGCCACACTCCATATTTCTGTTGCGTCTTTATTCGTTTCTATGTCTATGGAGAGTATTGATAATTTTGTTGTGTCTTGTGTGCTTGCTAAAAGAACAGGGTTTGTATACACCCATTCCGTATACGTTCCTGGTGTTCGCGCTCCTGATATCTTTACTGCTACTCCTGTTTCTTGTTGTATGAGCACTCTGTATGGTAGACGTATATCTGCTTCGTGAGAGGGTATGTTTCTTTCTCCAAGTATTTTTCGTATCTCATTTCTGTGTGTTTCGTTTTGACAGATTAGTTTTGTTACTGGTTTTCTTGTGAGTGTTTGTAATGATGTTATTTCTTTTTCTATCGATAACTCGTTTGTTGTTAGTTCTTTTGCGTGCTCTTCTTCTACGTAAAAATACGGTTTTTGTTCTATACGTATTTCTGCTGTTGTTTCATCTGAGAGTTTTGCAATATAACGCGCTACAGGAACCCTCCCCTCTTGCTCTTCAGTTCCCATCCATAGGATAAATCCTTCTTCCACAAAAAAAGTAATATGTTCTCGTTTATTTATGTTTATCTTCCAATACATTTTTTTGCTGGGCAAAATAGTTAACTGAAGCAATTTGCCGAGGGATGTACGTAAACGGAAATTCTAAAATAGATACTACCTTAGACTCTAGCGATGCAGTATCATCTAGTAATTGTTGTATCAACTCCAGCGCTGGATCAGTATATGTCGACTTACTTACCACGTCCGACCAGTTATGCAATCGCGAAAAAAGTTGATCTCGTACCTTTGCTTGTATTTTCTTTTCATGTCTCGAGTAATAAATATCTTTTGTTTCTTCACGGTATTCCAAATAGCGTATGATTGGTTCGGCAATTGTTAATACGAACGCGAAATACTGCTCTTCGGGTTTTTCTGATTGAAACGCTCTTGCTGCGATGTTTGAGCGAGCATATTCGTCTCTGACTGCAGAGAAGGGAGCTGAAGTGAGCTTGTACTGAAGGTCCTGGCCGTATGCTTCCGCGATGAAAGATATATCACTTACTGGACGCGAGATATGATAAAAACGAGGTGTTGGTAAAAAACCGCTTGGGTTACCTAACCTTGCTAGCGTCTTTTCGTCATATACTGGTACTGAGTATATTGGCTGCTGTGACAAAGACATTCTATACTTTCTCACCAGGTTAAAAAACGAATTAAAATCTTTTACATCATCCGTAAAAAGAGTGATTTGCTCCAGACGTTCGCCAGCCAATTCCCCACCGTATGCAGGAATAAATAAGAGTGGTTTGTGTACAACCATGCAAGAGTAAAAAAGAACTTCTTTATATCTGTATTGAAGACACATCTTTTTAAACGTGCTTCACTCTCTGTCTGTTATGTCTCGTATTGCCGTAGTTGAAGCTGATAAATGTAATCAGACGCGTTGTGGCGGATTATACTGTGCTAAAGTCTGTCCCATCAATAAAGCAGGCGAAGAATGCGTTTATGAGGGCGAAGACGGAAAAGCAAAGATTATTGAGAGCATGTGTATTGGATGCGGTATTTGTCCTAAAAAATGCCCTACAAACGCCATTACAATTGTGAACCTTCCTGAGGCCTTTAACGAAACACCCATTCATAAATACGGAGAATCAGGGTTTCAACTATTTAACCTGCCTACGCCTATTCCTGGCAAGGTTGTAGGTTTGTTAGGGCGTAACGGTATTGGAAAAAGTACTGCTGTAAAAATTCTTTCTGGATTATTAAAACCAAATCTAAAGTCCTCCTCTGCAGCGTCTTATGAAGACTTAATCAATCATTTTCGTGGTTCTGAAATGCAGCGACATTTTGAGTTATTGCGGGATGGAAAAATTAAGGTATCTTTTAAGCCTCAGCAAGTAGAACTGATTCCTAAGCAGTTCTCCGGTTCCGTTCGAGCATTACTAGAACGCGTCGATGAGAGAAAAGTTCTTTCTTCGTTAATAGAATTATTCGAATTAGAAGCCATCTTAGACCGCGATATTTCTTCTATTAGTGGAGGAGAGTTACAACGGGTTGCTCTTGTCGCTGCTGCTTCTCGTGATGCTTCACTCTATATTTTTGATGAACCCACGAGTTACCTCGATATTAAGCAGCGAATTAAAATAAGTCATTTTTTACGCTCTTTAGCTCAAGAAGGAGTATCTGTTCTCGTTATAGAGCACGATTTAATTGTTCTTGATTATCTTACTGATTTGGTGCATATTGTGTATGGTAAAGAGAACGCGTACGGAATTATTAGTAAGCCTAAAAGCACTAAAAACGGCATTAATATGTATCTTTCTGGATTCTTACCCGATGAAAACATGCGTTTTCGCGATTCTGCAATCACTTTTGATCAGGTTGCTCCCGACCACCTTGAGCGCGATAGCGAGCTTTGTGCGTGGGACTCGTTTGGTGTTACAAAAGGTTCTTTTTCATTACAAGCTGATAAGGGACTTATCCACACGCATGATATTATTGGTATTTTAGGAGAGAACGGTATTGGAAAGACGACTTACGTATCTGAGCTTGCAAAAATTGAAGCAGAAACTAAACGGGGAGAGTTACAAATAAGTCATAAACCGCAATACCTCACTCCTGATGATCAATTAGTCATGACGTATCTCTCTGAAGCAATGCGCTATCAACAACAACTCATTAAACCTTTAGAACTTGAGCCTTTGTTTGAGCGCATGCTCTCAGAGCTTTCTGGCGGACAATTACAGCGCGTGGTTATTGCAAAAAAACTTGCAGAAGACGCAGATTTGTTTTTACTTGATGAACCTTCTGCTTATCTTGACGTTGAGCAACGATTGCGAATGTCAAAAATCATTCGTGAAATGATGGATGCTAAGGGTAAAGCATGCCTTGTTGTTGATCACGATCTCTTGTTTATCGATTATTTATCAGAGCGCCTCATTGTTTTTGATGGAAAACCGGCTATTTCCGGTCATGCTAAGGGACCGTTTACCATGCGAGACGGAATGAACATATTCTTACACGATTTAGCAGTCACCTTTAGACGAGATGAAGATTCCGGCAGACCAAGAATTAACAAGTTGGGCAGCGTGAAAGATAAGGAGCAGAAGGCCAGTGGTTCCTTATATTATACGAAATAATTATGAAACACTTTTTTTTGATTCTGCGCACGACAACTGTTTTTGTGTGCATCGTTCTCATTTCATTCTTTCTGCTTTTCTCATTTCACCCACGCTCAGAGGTACAGGTTGAAGTTGCTGATTTCTTACACTCTGGGCAGGGCCAGCTGCCCTTTGGTACGTATGAAAATGAGCATATGTATGATGTGTTTATCATTCTTTCTGTACTCCGTATTCTTGGCGCCATAGCCCTACTGTATACTCTTCACATAATTCCTTCTCTCACGCGCTCTGAATTGTTTTTTATTGGTTGGATGTGCGTAGTCATTCCAGGAATACTAACTATTCTTCCCTGGGATAACGTGTTTACAGGGATGCATCTCCTCTTGTTTCCTCAGGGGAATTGGCAGTTTCCTGCAACAAGCTTTCTTATTCAGACCTATCCAGAACGTTTTTTTATGTTATTTGCAGCAATCTGGGCTTCAGTTATCATTCTTGTCGGTGCAGGAATAGTGTATGGAGCGAGAAAGAAACACAGTACCAGGAAAAACACATACGTATTATGAAACGAAATGTATGACGAATTGGTATGCAATCATTTCTTTACTGCAAATAGTCCCAATATTGTTCCTACAAGTAATATGAAGAAGGAGTAGAGTGCTGGAGTAAATATCAATCCCGTGATTGATAAACCACATATGAGTCCAAAATGCCATTTTCGTAAAGCATCTTTTTCAATACGAAGAAATACGAGAAATGCAACTCCAAGTACAAAAGCGCTAACAGCAAATATCTGTATAATTGTAGGATCAACTACTATTCCTGCTAACTGCTCAGTATTTGCAGCATAGACTGGTGCAAGAGCATAGTCTGCTATCGATTCTAATAGTAGCGCTACGGAACCTGCAACTGTTGTATAAAACGCTGGTTTCTCATATTTTCTCATGGTGTAATTTCTGTAACCAGATTTATAATAGTTATGTATCACTGATGAGGAGAGTAATTGATACAAAAAAGTGCTTCACTTATGAGCGAATTATTTCTCCTGTTATTCCATGTATTACGGTACTTGCCTTTGAGTCTTTCACGCCATCATCGATAATGAAATCTACTCCGTCATAGATACTCTTATCTAATTGTTCATAGTAAGCAACGGTAGGTTTTCCCGAAAGATTCGCACTTGTCGTTACAAAAAGACATCCTGCTTCTCGTACAAGATCACAAAACCAGTTTTTTGGTATGCGCACTCCAAGTAAAGGAGATTCTTGTTGCACGAGTACTAAGTCAAGACTGCCTTTTGGCTCTACAAGAAGCGTGTACGGGCCAGGCAGTAAAGCAAGGTATTTCTCTTCACACCTACAATGCGTTGTAATCCATTCTTTGTTTGGAACGATTATACTTACAGCATTCTTTCCTCTTTGTTTAAGAGAAAATATTTTTTTGATACTTGCAGTATGTGTAACAGAGCATCCAAGACCGTATACTGTGTCTGTTGGATAAAAGAATGTTTTTCCTTGTTGTATTTGTTGGATAAAAAATTCTTTCTTCGCAAATACTTCTTCTTTCGTAAACACCTTTGTCATATAGTCAAGACAATAAAAGTATTTAAAAAAGTGATGAACGAGCCGACAGTAGCATTCTAAGCAAACATTTCTTCCATAAGTTCTTCACTTGGTAAACTGGGTTTTGTTCCTTTTGGATTGGGTCGTGGTCGTATACTCTTCCACTCTTCTCCCATGTACCTAAAAAAGCAGATGAATGCAGTAAACGCAGTGTTTTGGCTTGTTGGACGCACAGCCTCTTCACGCACCATCCAGTGTCTTTCAGTTACTTCTATGCTTCGTATGTGTAACAGTCCTTGTTTTTCTGCTTCGTTTCGTGTTTTTTGTAGTTGCACCGCGCTTGGAGTATAGGTAATGACATATCCTCCTATACGTATGTGCTGAAGTTTATCAAATACTTCCCAAGGTGTTGGCATGTCTAAGAGTATCGCGTCTGCTTCGTGCAGCAAACCTATCGTTATATCGTGCTGTGTATAACTAATATTTGATAACCCGAGGAGTTCTGCGTTTTCTTTTGCGACTGCAAGATTGTGTGAACTAATGTCGTATGTATGTACGTGTTTACAGTGCTGTGCAAGAAAACAGGTCATTGCTCCACTCCCAGCTCCTGCCTCTACTATTGTAGTATGGGGTCCGAGTCCTGCTGTCGCAAGAATAATTCCTGCGTCTTTAAACGTAATTATTTGTGCGTCTCTGCGTATTCGTTTGTATGTATCAATCCATTGTGGAGTGTATATAAGTAATGCTTCTCCTTTGTCCGTATGGACTATTGTTCCGTCTTGTTTTCCGTTAATCTCGCTTGCCCTAATACGACCGTATTGTGTGTGTACGTCTGACTCTGGTGTTTCTTGTATGAATGTTCTTCCAGTTCCATTCATAAGCATTTTATGTACGCGCATACAAGTAGTATCGGAGAATTGTTTTTATGTATTTGTATTTAGAGGTATCCAAGAAACAATACGAGCACTATTCCAAGCATAAAACTAAATATTGTGCTGTGATTAACAAGTTTAAAACTACTTGCGGGAATGAGTTCGTCTACCGTAATATATATCATTATTCCTGCAGTTGCAGCTATTAAAAAGCTCAGTACACTCTCACTTATTGTCTGAAACACGAAGTAGCTTATGATAAAACCGATAAGTATAGGAATCGCTGTTGTTGAACTAATAAGAAATGCTTTCATTCTGCTTCCCGTTATTTTATAGTACGGCGCTGCTGTAAGTATTCCTTCAGGAATATTATGTATTGCTAATCCGAGTGCTATAGTAAGGCTGAGGCTAACATCAGTTACCGCTCCTGCCGCCATTGCTATTCCTTCGGGAAAATTGTGCAGAAATATCCCCCAGAAAATAAAATGAGCGCTTTTTTTTAGCGATGCTCCTTGTTCTTGTTGTAGCGCTCCTGGGTGTATATGCGGTATCAGCTTATCAAAGAAATACATAAGTGCTGCTCCGACGCTCAGTCCGATTGCTGCAAGACCTATTGATCCTAATTCAATTGCTTCAGGCAATAGTTCTAAGAAACTTATAGAAAGCATAATTGAACCTGCGAACGCGAGGAGGTTGTATATCGCTTGTTGTGAAGGTTTTTTGAACACCCCTATGGCGCTTCCAATTACTGGACTGAGAATAGACAATGCCACTATGAGAATGAGTGTTGAGTCCATTTCTGCTTGTTAAGAAAAGATGTTTATATATATTTGTAGAAATTATTTTTTGAATAACCCTTGTATCGGTTTGATGAGTATTTCGTGTAGTCGTTGCATCACTGGTTGTATGGGAGCATATATTTTTTTAACGTAGGGCAACCAGTAGCGGTCTGTTTGTTTTCTTAATTCAAGATAACGTATTTGTATTTTGAGAAAGAAGATGCTTTCTTGTTTGTTCGTCGCGTAGAGATAAACCGTTCCTGCAAGAAGAAGTGGGGCAAGCACGTAGAAAAGTAATATACCTACTAGTGCGTTATTTTCTTCGGGAAGTAATTGTGGACGCTCTGTTCTTGGAGCACCTTGTGGGCGCGGAGTTACAGTAAGTTCTGGTCTAGGAGCAATGATAACACGTTCTTCCAGTATGGGGTCTATACATTCTCTTGCGGTAAAAATCTCTCTTGCTTCATGCGCGTTTTGATAGGTCGCTATTGCTTGGTATCTTCCCTCTCTCTGTGGAGTGAAATATACTGCTCCTCTGTCGTCAGTTGTTCTTCGAAGAACTTCTTGCATGGCTACTCCATCCATTTCTCTAATCACTACTTCTGCTCCTGCTGCTTGTTGACAGATTGCTGCATCTTGCACTACACGTCCGTCTGCAAAACAGATGTATCTGCTACTTGCGTTGTATACAGTTATTGTTGTTTCTTCTCCTACACATATTCGTCTCTCAAATTCTATTGCCAGATATGGTTTCGGTAGCTCACCTGCGCAATCTTGTGGACAGCTCTCTCTTGTTTCCTGTTCTTGACAAATTCGATCTCCACAGTACCCAACTGTAAGGCTGAATTGCGTGGTGTCTTGCAATCCTTCTTGGTCTTGCACAATAATGCGTATATCATTTGTTCCTCTGTGTGTATCAAACAACGTAAAGTTTACTCTTGCACGGTATACTGTTGGCTCTGCTTGTGTTGTGAGGATGACTGGCCTAAACCATGAAGGTAATACTGTGTAGGTGTGCACATCTCCAATGTCATCATCATCAACGATGATGTCAAACACTAGCCGTTCTCCCACATATCCTGTTTTATTTCCAATAGGACGTATCCTGGGCGGTTTGTTAACGCGTTGAACAGTTACAGGAAAGGAGGTTAATGCTTGTGTTGTACCATCGGTAACTGTTATGGTTACTGCTGTTTGACCTACGTGTTGACTCTGTGGAGTCCATACTAATTCTGCTATGGTATTAGAAAGTTGAGTTATTGTTCCATGAGATGTACTAAACGTTAGTTCATCTCCGTCTTCATCTTCTGCAAAAATAAGAAGACGTAGTTCTTCTCCCTCTAAGATGGCTTGTTGCGGTATCGGCTGCAGTATGGGAGGCCTATTAATATATTCTATTGGCACAATGTAGGTTTCTTCTATTTGCACTCCTTGTGCGTTAAGAACACGTATCTCTAGTTCAAGATTCTGATTTGAAACGTTTCTCCATCCTTCTTGTGGTTCCGGCACAACAGCATGATAAATATTTTGATTCTGTATTAAGGGCTGAAACACTGTGAATGGTTGATTTCCGAATCTGTATCGCACGTCTGCTGATTCAATGAGGACCGTATCATTTATGTACAGATAAAACCTGTATTCGCCAGTAGATAAAGAAGTAAGCGGTACGTTTTGTTGATGTACAGGTCCTATTTGTGTTCCTGCCTCCTCCAATCGTATTGTTACCGAATGCAATATTGGACTTACTGAGGTTACTGTTGTGCTTAGTTGTATCCTGTACTGCACGTATCGTTGTGGATTTTGTATTACTGAACCCTCTGCATTCGTATGAGGTGCTTGAAAACTCGTCCATTGACTAGATACAGCACTGGTAGGTCCCGTTCTTGTGGTAATAATGAATGCCGTGTTTGGAGGTATATGTGCATCCCAACTGATATTTGCTGAGGGGTTACTTCCTAGGTCGCGCACTCTACTCGTGTAGGTTCCTTGCGTCACGAATCCATTAATATTTTGTGCTAGCAATACCGTATTATTTGTCACGTGTACATTTATGAGATGGCCTTGTTGAAAATCTTGATTCGTTTGATCTACTATTGTTGCCGCACAAAAAATGAGTAGTAAGAGGACAGAGTATTTTTTCATAGATCCTCTAATCCTCCTTTTTGTACTTTATATTCTTTTTCAGCGCGGGTAATATTTTGTTCAGACAAGCCTATTTTGTGTTGATGTTGTTTTATTTCTTGTATTATCGTGGTTTTCTCTAGAGGCTCTGGTTCTATTTGTTTAAGCAAGAGCCCTTCTCCTGGGATGATATATATGTAAAAACCTGTGTGTTCGTCTATTCCTAACTCTGTCCGTGCTTCTTTTGGGATAACTATTTGTCCTCTTTTATCTGTTTGTACGAGTTTAGGATATTTTTTCATGCATACGCGTATCAGAATATAGTGGGGGTTTCCTTGGCGAGTCAATCCCGCCAAGGAGTATGAAAATCAGATGATTAATCTGCATATACGTTACTATTTCTGAATTTCAGATTAATGAGAGCGTCGCAACTATTTAAATGACTATGGAAAAAAAGAGAACGAGCGTTTTATAAACAAATAATCACCCCCTATCTATATGGTCCTGTAACTCAGCCTGGATAGAGTGCTGGCCTTCTAAGCCAGAAGCCGAGGGTTCAAATCCCTCCAGGATCATTTCGCGTCCATCGCCAAGCGGTAAGGCCGTCGCCTGCAGAGCGACTATCCCCGGTTCGAATCCGGGTGGGCGCTTTTATAGAAACAAAAAAGTTAATAACAATATGCTTATAAATTATTAACTTCTCTCGTTTTTGATGCAAGAAAGCGATTACTTCACCATCGTCCAACCAAAAGAAACTAAAAAAACAATTAAAACGTTCTTAAAAGGGATAGGAGGGGCAACTATCGCCTGTATTGGCTGTAAATATCATCTCGCAATATATGTATCCGCAGCAGCCAGTCTTTTAGGAATTTCACCAGACCCTAATAGCGAAATAAACATTCCAGGAATAGCACATTTTAGTGAGGCCGTAACCTATCTTGGAGATAAAGTACGAACAGTATTTGGTTTAGAAGACCATATTCATGGCCACAGTCAACAAATTGAAGAATACCCTTCTTTCTGGGCGCAAACAGCACAACAAACGCAACAGTTAATGCAAGAACAGGAAACAACCCATGAAAAACTAGAACGAGTGGCCGCCACCTACGGAATTGATGGAGTTATTGGATTTTCTGGAACATATGGAGCAATGCAAGCAAATAAACTGACACGTTTTACGGACTATGTCAGTAAAAAAGGCAGGAACTTCGGTTATACACTCAAGCAACACATACCCTTTCGAGACGCTATCGACACACGCCCTATTCATGATCAGCTTGAAAGAATAGCAGGTAGATAAGGTCTAAAACACCTATTGTTTGTACAAAAAATAATACGATAAACCACCCTATTTGATTATTTCGTCCCGCTTTCCAAAGCGCCATAGCTTTCCACAACAATGACCAGATAAGCAAGGGGAGAAGCCAGATAAACATAAACGGTGGTTGAAGATAATATTCTAGCATGGTTGTGTAAACGAGAAACTCTTTATGAATGTTACGATGCCATTTGTGCAGATAAGTATATTTGGCTCACTGTCGTACTTGATGAAAGAACTATTGTTTCAACCAATACACCAAGAATAAATATTGCTATTGCTACAATGAATAACCAGTAGTTATACATGAAAACGCGTCTGTGTGTAGCGATATGGAACGCGTATGATAACCCATATAATAATGCAATCACCACACCTACGAGGAAGATAAATCGAATAAACGAAGGAAATCCGCTACTCACTGATGAAAGGAGTACGTATAAAATAGTTGCGCCGAATAAATAGGTAAGAAACACCGGAAGCTCTTTACTCTGTGGTTCTTTTCGAACCGCGTCTTGGCTAATGATGGCCCCGCTTATTGCTGCCACGATGTACGCAAGCCCTTCGATAAATGAATGCCAAATAACAAATACGAGTAATGTGGCAGCTAAAACCAGTGCTGTCGGTTCCATAATCGTGCTTGCAAGAAGTGCTCGCGTACCAAAAATTGCTCCCCAAGCACTTGCATTCCATGCGACAAAGAATATTGCGCCGTCGCCTACAAGCACTGCAAGCAAAAAGGTTACCAAAAGAACAAGCCAGTTATTAAGAAGTATGCCTGAAAACGTTGCGAGATCAAAGGTTGCACGACCACTAATAACAGGATCAAGAAACAATTGTTCGCGCAATATTTGAGTGGTGTTTAGACCTATTTGTGGAAGAATTATCGCTGCTAGAAGATATGTAAAGAATACTCCTGTAAATATTCCTAGATACGTTTTTACAAGAGGCCAGTTATCTGTAAATAAATGGCTAAAAAAAAACTTTTTTTCTTTTTCCTCCAGGAGTTCTTCTTGCTCAAGAAGCTTTCTCATACTGGGAAGAAGCAGAAGACTAAGAAAAACAACGCTTACTATTCCTGCTGACGAACCAAATATGAGTGTCGCAAGCACCATACTAATCAAGCTGTATCCGCTCGCGAGAATGAAAGCCGAGCGAAAATAGTGCTCCATCCAAGATGCGGGAAAAAGTTTTTCTAATACCACGTAAAGAGAGAGGTAAAACAGTTTTTATATCTTGTGTGTTCTTTATGAGTGATTAAAAATGTATCTCGTAGCGTTTTCTTGTGCGTGCTCCCTTCTCAATGCATGTATATGTAAAAAATCTTGAACGCGCGCAATACACTCTTGTTTCATCTGACCACTGAGTATTGTTCCTTGAAGATAGCCATTTCTTAACTGTTCTAATACAGAGTCATCTTCTTCAAGAAAGGTTAACCATTGGTACGCTGTATCTATATCAGGATTTCCTCCGTAGAGTTCATGCTCTTCTTTTGTTGGCGATCCGCCACTAAATGCGTATTTTTGTATTTTTTTCTTTGCTTGCTCAGGACTGTCTGTGGTATAGATAGCTGTTTGTTCTTTGCTGCTACTCATTTTCCCATCATCTCGTATGCCTCCTAATCCAGGCATGAATCTGCATTGTATGCTGGCTGGTTTGTAAAAACCCAGTTTATGTAATGCTTCTCGTGTAACTCTGAAATGCGGGTCTTGATCTATTGCATGCGGTATAAGACAGGGAATGTTTTTTTGTTGTAATACACTTGGGAGTACCGCGGGTACCGATTGCATCGCAGTATAAAATATTGCGCCAATATTTTGCTCATCTGTAAATCCAAAGGTGCTTCGTACTTTGTTATACGTTATTTTTTTT
>SKHI01000030.1 GCA_007117065.1 Candidatus Woesearchaeota archaeon | reverse complement strand
GTTCATTTAGTCTCACAGGATCAGCATCAGGAGCGCCTCTAAATTTTGATTCGCTCACGTTTTCTATAACTGATTTTGATCGCGATTATGTGGTTTTACATGTGCCTGAATTACGTTCAGGACAACAATCGATATTTACCTACAATATCAGCGACATGTTTGTAAATCCTCCTTTACAAATACAAACCACATATACCAATCCAGAATTTAACACGAAAGTGCTTGCAGGAGAACCTTTTGGTGTTCGCTTACAAGTTTCTAACAATGTAACAGTGGGTGCTCTCGAAACTGTGAATATAACTCTTCAAGCAGAAAGTGTTAATATGTCTCAAGGTGCTGTCTTTGAACTGTTTAACTTTACGTTAACCAATCTTAGTACTACTGCAGGTGACTTTGCAAACGTTAATCAAGTCAATGACCACCTGTGGTATTGGCTTCCAAATGGTGGAACAATAGGGGTTGCTGAATCTTTCTTCATTGATTTTCAAATAGTTGCACCAGACACTGTTCCTACGTCCGATACGTATCTTGCTCTATCGCAATTCTTATCATACAGAATTAATGCTGCAGGAAGTGAATTACGATTGAAGAGCGTGCGTGGTCGTGCTGGCGTAGTGTTTAATGAAACGAAACAGATCGTTAGGCCACAAGATGCGGAACAGAATCGTAACGCTACTTGGCGCACCGAACCCAAGGTAGGTACAAATAATAACATTACCTTTACTTTAGAGCGTGTTACTATGTGGGTGACAGAGGTGCTAGATCCAAATCAACAATATCCAAACCTACGAAGAGACTACTTCCCTGAGTTTGATATTGATTTAGATACTACTTGGATTGGAGAAGCATGGATGTTTAACTTCTCTGATGGAAGTAATGCAGCAAACCCTCCTCCAATTGTGTGGATGAGACCGTTTTGGATCATAAAAAACACTGGAAATCAAATAGTGAACAGTAGCTTTACAGTAAATGGAACTGACATGTACCTCAACTATATCTATGTAGTAAATGGATACTGGTTAGAAATACAAAAAGAAGTTATTGATGTTGCTGAATCTCAGTACGACATACGAACTCGTGTTATCAATAGAGGAAACGGTCATACGCCTCAAAACATGACTGTAACTATCTATGATTTCATACCAGAAGGATTTGATGCATTCAACTTCGTTCCTAACTACGGAGCAAGCGAAGCAGTATCAGGGGAATTCACAGGAAGAGCATACTTCTGGGATGTCGGCTTACGAACTGATTTACAGACAAGTTTCAGTCCAAGAGGTAGCTTAGATGGTCTTGATACATTCTTCATCAATTATACTGTAAATGGAAGCGGTGACTTCAGAGTAAGCGACTTGTACATCGTAGGGTTAGACCCTCGACTTGTAGACGGTGGAAACAGCTTTGAAGGCGTCGCAATCATCAGTGCAATCGCAAGCACAAGTAGAGAATTACTCTACCTTGCTATCGTATTCTTCCTCATAGGAATAAACCTGGCAAACTTCATGATGACAAGCAGAATACACAGAAAACTTCAATAAGCGATATGCGTAAATGCGATATGTTTTTAAAGAAGCAAAATACTTTTTTATTTATGAGTAGGATGAGAACATATACGAGTATAACTTTTCTTTTTTTGTTTATCGCTCTACTTATTCCGCAAACTAGTGCAGAAATAGTTTTTGATGAGTATATTACGACAGCTCGAATAACTGATGGAGTAATTCACGTACAGAGAGACGTAGTTTTGCGTAATGCTGGTGCGGTTCCGATAATTCCTGGAGAATTACACTTTAGATTTTTTGAACGCAATGGTGATCGTCAACAAGCAATACCAATAACTGCTGCACGCGCCCAAAACGAACAAGGAGATAGTTTGAACACGAATGTAAATGATCGCGGGCGAGAAACAGACATATCTGTACAAATTTGGAATCCACTTCTTCCTGGTTTTACTTATTCTTTTACTCTTTTTTATGAAATCGACTTTGCACCTCGAGGAATTCTTTTTTATGAATTGAGGCTTCCGCGAGAACAGACTACTATACGTATTCTAAACGAAGAAACGCGCTTCGAACTGGATAGAGGATACAGGGTAACTTTTGCTCCAGAATCACAGGTAAGTAGACTATCTGGGAATACTGTTATTACATGGGATGAAAGCTCGGAACAGCGCATAGTCGAATTTAGTCGTCTTCCCTTTCCTAAGACGTCGTTACGAGGAGTGAACTTGTTTTGGATAACAATTATTCTACTCTTACTTGCAGTGTTCGTTCTGAGCGTTCTTAAACAACGTAAAGAACCTTCTCGTAAAGAACCTCCCTATTCTCCTCAGCGATACCAATGAAATGGGTGTATTGTGCTCTTCTGATAGTGGCGTTTTTTCCTCTTGTATCGGCACAAGATGAGTTACGTATTGAACTAAATGAACAAGGGCGTGTTGTTTCATACTTAGATACGTATTGGGTTGTAAATGTGCAAGGCGAAGGAACTATTGTAAATCCTACAAATACTGACTTATTTGATATGCGTTTTCCTTTTGATTTGCGCGGCCTTACTTTGATACCTGTAGACTCAGATGGAGAGTTTCAAGGTGAAACGCTTTTTTTTAGAAAAATACCTGCTAATAGTGCAGTACGATTCAGCTACGCGATAATCGGCATTACTGCACAAAATCCGTCGCGGCTAGATTCAGGAATATTATACACTGCATTTCTACGCCGAGATCCTAAAATCTATACGAGTCTATTTGGGCGTTTACAAAAAGCGCCTATGGAGCGCGCTGATATCTCTGGTCGAAACGCCAGACTTATATCAGTAAGCATTGATAATCCAGCATCTTTAGCTCTCACAGTCGAGCATATGCGTGTTATAAAAACGCCTTTTCTGAACCCGAATGATCAACTTGCTGTTTGGAATGTTATAACTCCTGATGAGCCATTGTTACTTTCTACAGGGCAAACGTTCACTCATGAATTCCTAGACTACGATGCAATAGAAGGTGAAGTGTATTGGCTACAATCAGATGCATATATCAGTAGACTACGATTATTTGATTTGAATAATATCTCTTTTTTTACGGAGCAAAATCTTACTATTCCTCTAGAAGAACTTAATTTTACAAATGCAACAATTAATCTCACAGGCGACTTGAGGGGTTCGCGTTTTCTTGTGCGAAAATTTGTATCTGATACACTTATCACACCAAACGAGCCTGTAGAAATAACGCTCCAACTCTATAATTTTCAGCCTACATTACAAGAATATCGTCTCAGAGACATTCTTCCCTATGGATTCGAAACAGATGCTTCTCTTGAATGGTCTGGGTCCCTTCCAGCGCGGGCAAGTATATCTCATACATACACAGCTACTCTTACAGATGCAGTAACTGCCGGGGTTGACGCATTTCCGGCGGCGGTATTGCAGGTTGCAAACCAAACGCTGAGAAGTCAGGAGGTTCCATTCATTCGCAGATTTATATCAGATGGACGCGTGTATGTGCAAAAAAAAGTCTCGTTATTTGATGAAGATACTTCAAGGATAACCCTTTCTGTACGTAATCTGGGTGCTGAGCCTCTTTTTGACTTGACTTTAGAGGATTTCCTTTCTTCTGATGCTGAATTTTCACAAATTAGTGTGGAGCCGGAAAGAAGGGGTCTGTGGAACATCCCTGTCTTAGATACGGATGATGAATGGGTGGTGTCTTATGTTACTCGTGTGCATCCCCAATTAAATTCACTTCCGGCAGTGCATGGGGTTCCCAGCGAGTCTGTTTTGCGTACGTTGATTTTAGAAAATATTGTCCGGGAGGCGTGGTCATTTACTCGTACTCGGGGAATAGAGGTTCTGGGTTTAGGGGTGCTGTTTGGTGTGCCAATTTTATTATTTCTTTCAAGAAGATTCTCTTGGTTTACCTAAGATGTGATTGTCTTTGTAATAGTTCTTGATACTCTTCAATTTGTTTTCTGTGCTCGTCGTTAAATAGTTCTGGCGCACATTCGCTTAGTGGGCGCGCAGTATACGCGCAATCGATGGCGCGCACTGCGTGCTCTAAAAATTCAGTTGTCGCTTCTTGTGCCTGTAAGCTTAGTTTTTCTACCTCTAGGGCAAAACCTGCTATTCCTGCAAGGATTACGGGGAGATACACAATAAGTTCCTTCATATAGTAACTAAGTAGTAGTAATATATAAATATTTCTTTTTTTAGTTACTATGCGGTAATTACTTATTATGTGGCGTTACTCTATACTAGTGTACGTATAATGCGATACCTTTAAAAATTCGCTTTTCCCGAAAAAGAGTATGCGAGTTCGAGTTGGTGGTGCTATACCTCTTTACACATTTTTTGAGACGATAAGTAATCGTTGCGCTCAATTTTTGTGTAAATATGCACTCTTGCCTCGGTGTTTTTTCATCCTTCTCGTTTTTCTATTAATGCCTTACACTGGAGCATTAGAGTTTATCAATTTAGAAACACAGCTCCAAGCTACTTCTGAAGAAAAAGACGTACTTATTCAGTGGACGAACACAACACAAAACTATACCTTACATTTGATTCAAGAAGATGAAATAATTGATACGACACACACAACAGAACCCTTGGCAACTATCTCGTTACAAACAGGGTTATTTCTTTTAGAACTTACTGATCAGAATACTACTATAACAGAAGAAATTACTGTTTTTGCGCCACAACAAGAAAGCCTTGGTCTTAAACTGAGCACGGATAAACAACAATACACAGTAGGAGAAAATGTGCTCTTTACTGCCTCAGCAAATACGGCAGTAGCAACAACACTAACTATTTATGCAGACGAGCAACTTGTAGACATGTTCAGTATAACTCTTAACGGTCCTCTCTCATACTTTTACACCGTACGTCAGCCAGGAACATACACTGCAGTTCTGCGAGCTGAGCAGCAAAGTGCAACGATACAATTCATCGTTGACGCAATACCTGAATTTAGCATAGACTTTACCTTGCCACAACGTATAGAACAAAACAGGCGTGCGACATTCAACGCCACAGTTCGAGGAGGAACTGCTCCATACACATACCTGTGGTTGATAGAACAAGGTCAAGACATCATAGAATGCTCTGGGAGCCAACAAGCAACATGTTTTTTTCTTGAAGACGGGGTATGGGATGTTACTTTAATTGTTCATGATGCACAGGGGGTGCAGAAAATCGCTACAAAACAAATAACTGTTCTTCCTCGAACAATACAGGATATACAAGAACGATATGCTCTTGAACTCATCTTTACTGATAGAAATACGCAACTATTGCAAGAACTTCGTGTAACGATACAGCAAGGTTCAGAGATGCATACAGAGCACACAAATGAACTCGGTTCAGCATTTTTTTCAAATCTGAGTGCGGGAACATACCGTATCCGTGCATACAAAGAAGATACTCCATTGTATGAAACTACTTATGTTCTCGAAGGAAACAGTATAGAGTTATTCAGAATAGACTATCCTATAAGAGAAGAGGAAGAACTCTTTTTGACGCATCAGAATGTTGAACAAACACTCTCCCAAGAACAAATAGTGGATGAAGATGAACATCAATTAGAACTTGATGAAGAAATAATTCATCTACAAAATGAAATAAGTGAAGCAGTTCGATTTCTTAATGACAAAAGACGAACGATACAGAGAAATGAAAACATAGGAACAGTACTAGACCAGTTCGAACTTATAGAAGTAATTGACAAAGCAATACAACAAATACCCCAGGTAACCACCATACAAGAATTAACTGACATAATGCATGTTATACCGCGTGAAATACGCATACATCAAGAAAATAACAGAATACTATATCCAGACTTATTTTCTGTAGAAGAACAACTTTTACATTATTTTGAAATACAAAATATAACGAGTGCACGTGAGAGAAGAGCATATATACAAGCTATACGCGAAGAGCTGAGAAACACAACTATTCAAACAAGAACCTTTTTGGCAACTATCCGCTACGAAGATCGAGAAGAAACACATACATTTGTACAGCGAACCATACAGTCAGGAGAACAAAATAGGGTGGTGGAATTTTTTCCTCAGGGCTTCTTTCAAGGAGATGGGCAGTTACGAACAAAGACAGAAATGCAACCTTTAGATGCGACAACAAAAGAGTTTATGCAAAAAGAATACACATATAGTGTCTTAGGTGAAAAAAGTCAATTTGCAGAGATACTCATCATACCACAAACAGTAGTGCAACCATTCATACTGACTGGTTTTGTTGCAATAGACTCAAATATAACGATACGCTTCCAGCATATTTTCATCCTTATATCGTTTGGCATGCTTATTGGAGGTTTTTTAGTAGGCAAGAAAATACACCAAAAAAAAGAACAAGAACTATTATTCACCTCTTTTTACGAACTTTCAGAGCAACTCATAAGCCAAGTACACGTACAAGAAATTAACGAATCACAAGAGCTCTTTTCTTCGCTAAAACAGATATATGCAACCCTTGATGACTCTCTTCAACAAGAAACAAAGGATATTATGCAAGATATAGAACAAGAAATAAAGATAAAACAATTTATACACGAAGTAACGCGCATGGAAACAGAAACGCTAGATATAAATACTTTAACAAGCAGATATGAATATATCATAGAATTATACGAATCTTTTTCACAAGAGAGACAAGAACAATTGCAACGATACATTTCCAGAATGGACGCACTCCTTCCCACGCAAAACATATGAAACACAACAGTATACACGCACTCCTCTTTTGCATCTTTCTTCTTCTGATACAAATAAGCATAGGTGTTGCATATGAAGAAAATATAGCAGAAGGAATATTCTTGGTACGCCCACAAAACCAATACCTTCTTGATACCAATCCACCGAGCTACCTTGTAGATGAAGACATAGTCTTTTTTGGATGCTCCGAACAAACAGAAACCCCTTTACGACTCAGCATTATCTGCGAGGATACAAACGAATTTAAAGATGTGATGTCCCATCGCTGGGGGCCACAACACTGTTACATAGGGGGTACGTCACTGTCTGATTTAAGCTGTACTCGTGCAATAGTGCAAGCAGAATATGTTGAGGGTGGGGAGAACGTTATTCTTTCACAACGAATACAACTGCATCCTTTTAGCGAAACAATAAATGCTATAGTAAACACGCAATTTGCAGATGGTGGCTGGCAAAACGCACTTGATACAGCACACGCGTTATTGGTACTTAATAACTATCCAGAACTCTTTGAAAGACAAATAGAAGAAGGAATAGAATTTTTGAAGAACAGCAGAAATGAAGAAGATAAGTGCTGGCCAAAAGAGCGGTGTCAAATAAGCACGACAGCAAATATTCTCTTTCTCTTAGAAAAAGCTGGTTTTGAAGACTTACGAATACAACATGATGCTCTGCTCTATTTACAAAGAGAACAACATTTCATCACGGAACAAGAAGAATGGACGATACGTATTCGTGACCATCAATTAAATGTAAATAATATTCTGAATACAACATGTGTGTACGAATACTCAGAGCAAATTCAAACAATCAGCTTAGAGCGATATCCGCAAGAAAGATTCTTTGACATACGACCCGCATACAACAGCATGATACGCCTCGTATGTACGCAACCAGTACATGTTCGCATAACGGACATGTTCTCACAAGAAATACTTCAATTTCAAGGAGATAATTTTACTTATGAAATACCAGGGCCTTGTTGGACAAGAGACAGCGAACGAATACGCTGTGACCTGCGAACAACACTGCACGCAGCAAGTGCAGGAATACAGCAAAATAGACTTACTGCTCTTAATACCCTTCTCTCAGCAAAAATTCGCCTAGACAGAACAGCAGGAACATTCATAGGCGAGCAAAGCAACACGATAAACAATGCGTTATACGCGCTTCTCCAAACACCAAATCGCCAAGACATCATAACAGGTCTTTTGTACTATCAAAGAAACGATGGGGGTTGGAATGCTGAATCGTTGTACTACGGAGATACATTTTATGAACCCACTGCAGGAGAGCGCATCCAACGTATTGAGCGAATAACAGATTCTGTAACGCACCAGATAGTACATACAGGATATGCGGTTATGGCGCTTCTTGCAAATGATATCAGTAGGAACGCAGAACCAATTATCGACGCTCAGAGATGGATGAGTCAACATGAACAACTGACAGGAATAGAAATAAATGAAGAAAGACTATCAGAAGATGACTATCTCAGAGAAATCGAAAGAAAAACTTCTTCAATACTCACTGATCCAAAAAGAAATGCTTTTGCGCACTATGTTCTCAAACAGCACGCTAGACCATTTCTTCGGACAAACCCGCCTATACTTATTGTGAACCAAAAAGAAATGCATATCGATTTGATAAATCCAACAATATTTAATCTAGAAGGACTTAGCTATGAATTATCGCCAAGCCTACAGGGGCTCATCGAAATTGAAGAAAGAGACTTCGTACGGGGATTTAGTTTCAGAAGGGTGCCTATAGAACTTCTGCGAGCAGACACAGAAGCATTTGGTTATTTACGCGTAAAAAAAGGATCAGATGAATACCTTAAATTACCCATCATCGTAACTAAACCGCCCTCGCTTACAATAACTCTCCCAGAAGAGGTTGTTTTATTTGGAACAAGCGCGACACTCCCATTTAGTATAGAGCGAAGCAATCATGAATTCAGTTGTTCGATAGAGTGGGAAACAGAGGGAATAACAAGCGCTCAACAATTCAACATCAATGCTGTTCAAGAAACATTTAATTATCCTGTACGATTCAGTCAGGCGGCAAACGAAAATAAGATATACGAAGCAACAATTACCTGTATAGCAGCAGACGTTACTTTTATCATACCTGTAGCAACGCAAATTATACGATACACGAATAATCCTCTGTTTATAGAGCCAAGAGCAATACTTATTAACACATCAGGAAAGCACCATGAAATAACAATACGAAACCAACTGGAAGAACAAATATTTGTAACTGCAGAACTTCGTGAAAGAGATCCTTTCATTGTTTTAAGTACGAATATGTTGTCTATACCGGCAGGAGAAGAACAAATCTTACGCGTACAAGCCGTTCCTCCGCTAGAAGAAAACTATACTTCGGCAAACAATATACTCTTTAGCGTATTTGGAACAGAAGAGCGTGTATCATTGACAATAGATATCATAGCTACACCACCAAGAAGTCCAATACTCCTCTACATAGTACTTGTAATAACAGTACTCCTTCTTGGAGCGAGTGGTTATCTGGGATATAGATACAGAACACCAATACTTGCATGGTATGAAAAAACATTTAGAAAGGAGTCGATACAACAAAGAGTATTGCATGAAGTTGAAGAAATAGAACAAGAAGAGGAGGAAGAAGCCATACGAAACATGATACAAATACTCAAATTACAAGGAAAAAAAGATACGGAAATATATGCTGAACTGGAAGAAGAAGGTTTCTCAAAACAAGATATCGCTAACGCAATAGCAAAGAAAAAACAAGCTACTCAAAAGAAACAAGAAGCTCCAAAAGGGTAGCGGCACTCCACGCTTGCGACCAACAACCTAAGGGTTCATACTGTCTTGCAGAACTGATCTCAGAACAAGCACCCAAACAGCCTCCGCCACTAAATAAATCGTATAAAGAAGCGTCAAGAATACGTGAAATAACTTTTTCGTACTTTTGTTCATTAACTCTTTGCAATACAAGTGCAAACAGATTATTGACCCAAAACCAAGTATCTCCTCGATGATACGAACTGTCTGAAATACCTGAATGCATTTCTTGATACCATGAATGATCTTTTTGAATAGTACTAAGAGCGCCCCAAGGAAGATAGAGTTTTTGTATGGCGGCATCGAACACTTCCTCCCATTCAGCTTGAGTAAACAGCTGGGGAAATACATATGCAGCAAGAGCAATATTGGGTCGAACAGTAGTGTCTTTGAGACCATCAGAGAGTATAGCTCCTTTTTTTAGAGAACGAGTATTTTGTAATAATGAAGAATAGTGCTTTGTAAAACATGAGTCATCTTTTTGTAAATGGGAGCTTACCTGTATGCCAAAAGAAAGAATCGCAAGAGTTAACGCTTGAATTTCAATTCGTACCCCTGATCGCGTATCATTCACTCCACCAAGGGTGTCCATCCATGTCTCCTGAGAATAATTTATGATATGCCCATCAGTAAAACGAGTGGCAAAAAGTTGTTGTACAATACTTTGTAGTTGTGTATGCACAAAAAGCAAATCACTGTGACTAAACACGTCAACTGCGTTGCTGAATAATTGTTGTAAGCGCACAATACACCATCCAACTCCATCAGCAGAGCCCACTGAGGACTCAGGATACCTGTTCGCTAAAAATCCTGAAGGAAGAAGAGAAGACAATTGACGAAGAAGAATATTTTTTGCCAAGAAAAATTCTTTCTGAGCAAGCAATCCCCCAACTGAAATAGCTTCATCGCGAGCCCATACTTGAGTAAACCAAGGAAAACCAGCAAGAATGGCAGGACGTGACGAAAGAGTGAGGCCCTTCAAAGAAGCACTAAGAAACTCTTTTTCTGGATTGCGAGAGAGAATTAGCTTTTCAGTCCACACAGAAGAAAAAAAAATGCTTGAAGAGAACTGCTTCTCAGGAGAGCACACTATACGTGCTTCTGGACAAGAAGGAATACTGAAGCGTTCATGAACCCACCACCCACGACGATCATTTCTTCGCGTATCAAAAGAAACATCAACAGACACCCAATTATCAATTATATCTAATTGAACGGACGAAGCGAGGATAAACACTCCCCCCGAAGAAGATATACGATATATCCAAGGAGAAGCAGATATCAATTCAATAGAATGAAACCTTCCTTCTTGAGAAAAATCATCTAGGCGTCTGCCATCAAGCAGTATCTTTGTTGGTGAAACATTTCGTAATCTAGCACAAAACATGCCTTGTGAAAAAAAAGATTCTTCACAAGAATCAAGAGTTAATCGCTGAACACGAGAAGGATTGATACGCGCATGAGAGAAACGATTTTGAGGAACAAAGGCATGAATGCATTTTTGCGGTACAAGCTCATCAGATAAAAAAGAAAGACCATGATACGCACTCGTATTGTGTACTAATCCAGAGAGAAAAAAACTCCCCTCAGAAGAAAGACATACATGAGGGTTCTGAGAGAAACAAAACCTATCTAAACTATAACGAACGCGCAAATGATACTCACCATGGAAAAAAGAGTGAGTATTCTTTATAAATAATGCGCTTTATCGCATCATTTGTTGTGCTTCTTCAACAGATTTCCCTTCAATAAGAAGGGCATTAATTGCTTTACATAGTTTCACTGCTTCAGACAAACTATGCTGGTGCACATTACGTCCAGCAGCTAATCCACGAGTACCATATGAGAGTTGCTCTGCAGTACGACTCAAATATTCCTCGCGTGAAACGCGAGAACCGCCACTGGTAATAACTCCTGTTCTGCCAGCAGCGCGAGCAGCAATAGAGAGGAGGCTAGCATCTGGGTGCCCTTGCGGATTGTTTGGCGGGATGACTTTTACGAAATCAGCACCAAGGCTTGCAGCGACGCCACAGGCGCCAGAAATAATCTCAGGAGTATGTTCATTACTGACTGCTTTACCGCGAGGATACAACCAAATAATAGCGACCATACCGTGTCGGTGCGCATCAGCAATTAAACGGCCTGCCTCAGCAAACATAATGTTTTCAAACTCGCTTCCCAGATAAATAGTATATCCGATACCCGTAACTGGAACGCCATTTTTTCGTAAAGAAAGAACATGATAAAAATCAACTAATTGTGTGCTTACAGGATCAACATGTTTTACAAGAGGGGAACGACTATTCATCTTTACAAGATAGGGAACATTAGGATAGTCGCGTGCGTACGCGGAAATAAGCCCGTGCTGGGCAGCGAACACTCCTACATCTCCTTGTTTAGCAATACGAAATAGGTGCTCAGGATCTGCATCATCGATGTGAATTCCCTCTCCATAGAAATCAGCATTTAAATGTTCAATTTTTTGATCGCCTGCGAACAAAAACAGTCTATCTGTGCCCTTTGTAATACGAGAATAATTCTCAACGTACGTTTGCCTATGCTCCTGCGAAACACTCGCAGGTACTCGAACCTCTTGCATATAGCAGAATAGGGTTTATTCTTTAAAAAAGCTTTCTTTTACAGCATGAACGACATTCAAAAACGCATCAGAACGACTCATCTCAGCACGCGTACCCAAACCTGTTTTCTCTAAGAATGAAGGAATGTCAAGAGAGTGTAATTCTTTGCTTTCGACTAAGTCAAGAATTATTTTTACAAATCCCTTGACTACTTTAGAATTAGCACAGATGTGTAATGCGTTTCCTGTACTGGCGAGTCGGACATCGCTTGTGCAGCCAGGAATTTTTTCACCAGAAAAATTGGAGCAATCAGGAATATCTTTTCCTAATTCAATAAGATACATCATTCGCTCGCGAGACGTAAGCGATGAAAAATCTTCTTCATAGTCTTTTGCGATGCTCATCTAGCGTTAGAAGGGGTGCTTGCTTAAATAGTTTATACGTTATTTTAAGATGCCAGGTGGTATCATGTTATCTTTTATGAGCGTTCCTATCGCGTACATGTTTTGTATACGTAGCTCGTCACCAAACTTCTCTTTAATTTCATTTACCACTCTTTGTAATTCTTGCGTGTTTTGTACAATTATGCCTACATCCAAATCCCAACTCTCATGGCCGAGGTATTCATAATAAAAAACAGTGTTTGGATGCTCTGACACAAAAGAGAAGAACTTTTTTATTTGTTTTTGTTGCATTTTTAGTTGGATGTTATAAAAATCCCATCCGAACTGTTTATAGTCGATACTCATGGTGCTGCCAAGGAGAATGTTATTTTTTTGCAACCTTTTTATCCGAAAGGCCACTGTTGTTGCAGGAAGGCCAGTGGTCTTTGCTAGCATGGTATACTCCGCTCGCGCATTCGTACTCAGTTCTTGTAGGAGTTGTTTATCAACTGCATCCAGCTCATAATATTTTGTTTCTGAGGGAACGTTGTGTTTTGTTGTTATTCCCAAAAATTTTGTCGGATAAAACTCCCCGCGTATTGTAGTATTTATGAGCAGAAAGTTACTTAGGTGTTTCTCAATGGGCTGTAGTATTTCATGAAATACTTTTTCGAGCAGTACCTGATTCTCTGTCACTATATCTAAGACAACGTTCCATTTCCCAATAATGGTGCTCATATAGGTAACATACTCGTGTTGTGCAAGGTGTAAAATAATGTTGGCTTCTTGTTCTGCCGTAACGCCTTTAAACGCTAGGAAAATTACTTGACGAGAATATCCAAGAGCAGTATAATTAATGAGTGCATAATACCCTTGTATGGTTTTTTGTTCTTCTAAGCGTTTTATTCGATATGCCGCAACTTCTCTGCTTACTTGTGTTCTTTTTGCGAGTTTCGTCAGAGATATTCGTGCATCAAGAAGTAGCTCGGAGAGAATTCATTTATCTTTATTATCGAACATGTGTTCAATAAAACAATATATGTATATAATTATTGCGTTTTAGTAAAAAAAATTATCTT
>SKHI01000002.1 GCA_007117065.1 Candidatus Woesearchaeota archaeon | reverse complement strand
TTTTCTGTTTTTCTTGTTTTGCTTGTAATGTTGTTTGTACTTCTTGTCCTAGTTGTGTATGTATTATCTCGTTATTTTTTTTTGTGATTATACCTTTTTCTTTTAGTACGCGTAGTTTGTATCCTGGTTTATCACTGTTCCATAATGTTGCTGTTTGAGTTATTGTTTTTGGAGGGTTTTCTAAGAATGTTTTGTATTGTTGTATTGCTTGTTTTGTGTGTCCTAATCCTTGGTTTTTCAGATAGTATTCTTCTGATAGCGTTGCTGTTTTATTCTGTGTGTTCGTGTTCGTGCTAAATTCGTAGCTTTCGTTAATATCTTCTCCTGTGACTACGGTAACGTATGCTTTTCTTGATGTCTTTCCTATTGTTCCTCCTTGTTTTTTGTATTGGCTTGCGGTTACTCCTTGCATAAGCCATAGGTAGGTTAGTTCTTGTGCGAGTTGTTTGCTTACTGTTGAGTGCATGAGCTGGTTTCTTTTTGGTGTGTCATGCCCGTCTCCAATGTATAATCCATCTAGGTAGTTTTGGCGTAATTCTTTTCCTGCGCTAAAGATAAACCAAGGTGTTTTTTTGTTGTGCGATTTTATTCCACACCAACTTTTAAGAAGTTCTGGTACGCACCCTCCAAACAATTTTATTCTTGTTGCGTTTCTTGGTCGTTGTTCTACTGTGTAGTTTAGTCCGTGTAGTTGCGCAAACTGCGCTGCTTCTGCTATCAGGTGTGTTTCTTTTCTGTGCAATGTGAGTGCTGCTTGTCTTTTTCCTGCGTGTCCTTCTGCTACGTATAGTCCTAAGAATCTCATTAGTTGCGGTGTCAGACTCCATATTGCAGGGATTTCTGTTGTTTTTCCGTGTCTGTAGCTTCTTATGGTGCAGTTTTCTAGTTCTTGTTCTGATAAAAGGTTTTTTTTGCGTAGTTCTTTTGCTAGGTGTATGGGTATGAATTGTTTGTTTTGGTATTGTTTGAAACTGTCGTCAAGTATTTCTTCTCCTGCAATAACATAGTATTTTCTTGATTTATCTCCTGCTTTTTTTTTGTGTATAATGGTAGCTTGTTCTGCAAGTTTCTTGATTGTTTGTTTTGGCAGCCCATATACATACCACCATCGTTCTTTTGTTAGTGTTGAAGGTATTTCGTCTACGAGGTTGATGTGTGTTGTTGTTTGTATATCTGGTATGTGTGTTGGTGCAAGTATGTGGTCTCCTACTCGTAGCTCGTCTGCTCGCTTAATTTCTGGTTTTTTGTGTACTGCGTTGTAGGTAAATACGCTGTGACATCCAGTTACCGATATTGTTTTTCCGTACGCAGTCTTTATTGTGTACACATCATTTTTTCGTTTGTGTTTTATCAGGTGGCTTGCTTTTCTAAACTCGTATGTGTGTGTTTGTGGGTTAAAGGCAGGCACTTCTATATGTGTTATTGGGTGTACTCCTTCTTCTTGAATGTGCGCGTCTATGAGTTCTCCCATTGTTGTTACTTGTAACTTGTTGTTTTGCTTCACGAACACTGGTTGGTCTGCTGTGAGGCTTTGGGATAATTTATGAAATTTACTTCCGTAAAGGAGCTTTGCGAATATTTTTGGTATTTGTTCTTTTACTATTCCTGGTCCGTTGTCTTCGATGATTATTCTGTATCGGTCTTTTCCCATATCGACGACTTCTACTTCTAGTTCTGGAAGTATCTCTGCTTCTTCGCACGCGTCTAAGCTGTTGTCTACTGCTTCTTTTACTGTTGTGAGAAGTGCTTTTCTTGCGTTGTCAAAGCCTAATAGGTGTCTGTTCTTCTCAAAGAATTCTGCGATACTTATTTCCCTTTGACTTTTTGCGAGTTCTTCTGCTGTGACCACTATACTAGTTTTCTTGCACTATGTTTTAAACGTTTCTTTTTTTATTGGTCGTAAGTGAAATATATACATGCACTAAACAATTCACATAACGAATGCTAATACAAAGCACCCTATAAGTCAATAAGAACGCGTATTTTCTGAGCACAAAAAGATTATAAGGATCAATTATTCTCTTTCTGTATAGACTACAAGTAGTTAATGCGAAGATACGTTCAGACCATATTGAGTAATTTTTTCTTCACAAGTGACTCTTCGTACAGAGGAATACTCTTAGAAACCTTTTTTTCCTGTAAGTTCAGCAATGCGTAACTCTCTTTGCTTTCGTTCAAGAAACGCGTATACTGTGCTGTGGTTTGATCCTTCAAGAAGCATTTCAATTGCTTGTTTTGCAAGTCCCATGGTATCTACAGGACCAATTATCCCTATTGTTTTTCCATAGACGCTTATGTTTGTTCCTGTGAGTGACTCGATAATATCCCTTGACTTTCCTTCTCGCCCAATCACGCGTCCTTTGAGTCGTTCTTGATGATTTTTCTTTTCATGATATTCTATCAAAGAGATGCTCTCATATGCATAATCTTGTTTTGTCAGTTGCATTGCAACTTCAGGGTTGAAACCACGCCCTATTGCTTTTATGATGAGTTGTGCAGCATACAACAGCACCCCATCTTCTCCATGTATGATAATTTCTCCTTCTTTACTATCTACGCGAAGAGTGCTTTTTGTTCTTTCTTCGAGTTCTTTCTTTGTTACGCCTTTTTTTCCTATGAGTGCTGCGACTCTATCCCGGGGTATTTTTATCTCGTATGAAAGCATACAACTAAGAATATTGTTCTGTTTAAAAACCGTTGGGTCTAAAGTCTTCTTCTGTGAGCGTCACGCCCACCTTTTTTGCTGCTGATATAATGTTTTTTTTGTCTCGTTCCCAGAGTTCTTGAGCATCAGGAGCAGTTACTCTGCTTGCTTGACTGAAGTCTATGAAGATGGGTTGTTCATTGTAATTAAGTATGTTAAATTCGCTCAGGTCTCCGTGCACCATGTTGTGTGCATACAGTTTTTTCATGTAGAGACATATGGTCTTAAAAAACTTCTCTGGGTCTTTTGGAGGGGCGTCTTTAAGTTTTGGGGCGGGATCTCCTATCTGTTCCATTACAAGAACGTTTTTGAAGTGCGTTACAGGCTTTGGAACTGGAATAACTTCTCGTGCAAGTAAGAGATTTCTATATTCTCGTTGTGCCCAGGCAAAAACTATTTCTCTTTTTCGTTTCTTCATATGCATGAAGCGCGGATCTGCCATGAGATAACGGATCATTTGATGAAAATCTCTGTTTTCTAAACGATAAATTTTTACAACTACGGGTTCTTGTGCGTGTGCGGTAAAGACGTTTGCTTCTTTTCCGAGTGCGAGTGCTCCTTTGAGTTGGTCAAAATGCTGTTGTCCACGGAGTTTTTCTATGACGCGCAGAGTGAATTGATCAAACACGCCGTGTTGTATCTTCCATTCTTCCCTGCTCGCATTTACTGCCATTTATAGATTTTTTGCTTCTACGTATTCTGCCCGCACAGATGCTTCTACTCCATCACCGATGAATCGTTTTACGCGCGCTTTGTCAAGTGCTCTCGCTAGTTCTTCATCTATCACGGTTTTTGCAATTACAACATGCGCGTTGTCTAGATGAGGGAGTGTTTCGAGAAGATCTTCTATGCTCAGTTTACCAAGTATAGCGTCTTTTTTATCAAGAACGTACGCATCTTTTTTCTTTTTGAGTTCTTTATACAATTTTTTGTATGTCTCTTTCTGTGTTTCATCGAGTACAGTTACTTTTTTATGCTCAGTGGATGACTGTTTTGTTCGGGTATTTCTTTTTTGTGTAGAAGAGTCTTTTTTCTTGTACGAAGAACGACCTCCTTTTTTATAGGCAAGATATTCTTCTACGGTTTTTTTTGATCGAAGTGCTTGGTGGATTTCTTTTTGTTGGAGTTCTTCTACTTCTTTTCCGTCTGGCGCTTTTGTTATATATTCTATATTACATGTTTCTAAAAGACCTTCGATAATTACGTCTCCTCCTCTGTCCCCGTCTACGAATATGGTTACTGATTTCGCTTTACTCAATTCGCGTATCTCTTTAGGAATGCTTGTTCCATTGATGCTAATAACGTTCTTAAATCCGTGTTTGAGCATGTTTATGACATCTGCTCTTCCTTCTACAAAGATTATTTCCTTTTCCTCTGCGATAGTTGGGCCGCATGCAAGACCTGGTCCGTACTCTCCTAGTTCCATGACACGGATGCCGCTACTTACTTGTGAGCTGATGTCTTGGCTGTCTGGAAGAACATTGTCGTTAAGGGATTTGAGCAATTCTTTTGCTCTGTTGATAACAAGTTGTCTTTTTTGTATGCGCTCGTCTCGTATTTCGATTACTTTTATGTGCGCAGCACAAGGGCCTATGCGCTCAATGATTTCGATTGCTCCACCGATAATTGCAGTCTCTGCCTTATCAAGACTTGAGGGGATTGTTATTGTTCCTTTGGTTTTTGCGTCTTTACTGTCTACGTCTACTTCAATGCGTCCTATGCGCCCGCTTTTCTGTAATTCTCGTAGTTCAAGATCGCTTCCCAGAAGACCTTCTACTTGTCCAAATATTGCTCCTACGACGTCTGGTTTGTCTACGACGCCGTCTATTTCTATTGTTGCATTGATTATGTACTTTGATGATGCTTGACTAATTTTTGCCATGTGATATGTTCCTCTTATTATTCACGTGCATGCGCGCGTGTCACGCGATACAGAAATTCGCTGTAGTTTCTTTTCACAAACGCTTTGGTTGTGTGTAAAGGGTAATTATGAGTATTCTGTGATGCTGTGATGGTGATGCCCTCGCTACTAACTCCTGCGGTCATTGCTTGGCGATATCGCCGTAGCTTACTTAGGTACTCTCGCGGAGGGCTGCTTCGTTTGTTGGTGGCTCACATTCATTGTTGCGATGACACATCGCTTCTTTTGCAAGGACCTATAGCAAACGATATAAAGAAAGAATGCAGTAGCTGTTTATAAACATTTGTGGTGTGTGAGTTATTTTTTTTGTGGCGGATAAAAATAAGTATATAGCCATTGAAGGAACTCTTTTTGTACGTGTGCGTATTGTGTTATGATATCAATATTTACTTCTTCTTCTCGACCATCTATAATAGTTCGCATCGCAACATGCCGCCTATACTCTTGTTCTCTTTGTGGATTTGAGCGGTGTAGCTTTCTTAATAACACGTATAGCTCAAGATTGTCTAAGATAACTTGTGAAGAAGAGTATTGTTCTTGTAAAAGGTTGACTCGTATCACTGCTGCTTCGGGGATCTCGAGAATTTTTTGTTCTGAGAACAGTTTTGTAAGAAGCGCATTCCACATTTCCTCATACCCATCTATCATTCGGCTTATTATGTTTAATAACACGTCCACTGTTCGAGTGTATTTAAGACTCACATACACTTGATGGTCCACTCGTTTGAGTTCTTGTACAGCATTATCGAGATATTCTGCTATTTCTTCATTCATAGGCGTGTTAATAAGGATTTTATTCGTTGTATATATGTGTTTGTTTTTTCTGGAGTCAGCGTTTTTATGTGAAACGCGTCATCTGCTATCACAAACGCATCTTTTCTTCTAAAGGCAGTGCTTGACTCTTGATACGCGAGAAGGAGTTCTTGCAATTCTGTTACGAGCATGAAGTCAATGGCAGTAACAGTGCCTTTTTTTGCAAGATACAATTTATATGCAGTCAGTTTGCCTGTAAACGTGGTGCTATATGCAGGTATCTCTTTTTTCTCTCTTGCTTCACGCAATACATGTGTTATCGCTTCATCCACTGCGCTGTATGCATTCTGTAATGCGCTAATAAGTATTTTTGGGTCCGCAAGCGCAGGGTAGCTTTGTGTAAGAAGGTGTTCAGCAATTGCTATTTGTCTCATTCCCGGTTTCATTACACAGAATAGTATACGAACTCATATAAATAGGTGCGCGAACTCAGACAAAAAAAATAGTTCCGCACAATAGTTCTCGCTCTAGACACGAAAAATGCAGAGTAAACCCCTATGTTAGAAATTAATATAAGGATTATGATATGTGTGCGAGGCATCATAAAACAATTTAGGCGGGCGATGATCTCTAGCCCCTAGCAATTCTTGTAAGGGAACACTATTTCGCGCATAAAACCATCGAGAACCGCCATTATATGAGTCTAAATGAGTAATGGTAGGAGGGGGAAGATTTTTGATCGGGGGTACAACAAGAATGTCAATGTCAGGTTCATCAAAGGCAGTTTCGATAGCTTGGCACAATAAGGCAGTTTCAGTCTTGACAGAATATCTTGTGTTGCTAGGACGAAAATCTTCCAACGTACGAATCATATAGAAATCAGACTTTAATCTGGAATCCTCAGTAGGAGATAAGCGATATGGTAGAGAATGCTCGCCGATAGAAACAGTGCGGCGTTGATTGAGTTCACCAGTCGAAGTAATATCCCCTATCGAACGTCTGTAATTCATATCTTAATATACAAATCTTCATATTATTAAATATGCGCATATATAGATTTTATTTTTCAACACATTTATATATATAAAAAGTTTATTTATACAACATGGTTCTTTCTTTGCGTGAACGGCGTATTCTTTCAGAGCTATCTATGGACTCCCGCAAAAAACAGGCCGACATTGCGCGTGAAATGCGCATTTCACCTCAAATACTCAAGTATCACATCGATTCCTTGCGTGAGAAACAGGCATTTAAGGAACTAGTAATTGTCGATCCTGCTAAGTTCGGTTTAATAACTGTTCGAGTATTCCTCTCATTTACTACATTTACCCAAACCACTCGTGAGATAATTATAGACACTCTTCTGCGCGAAGAGACAGTGATATTTATTCAACGGCTTCGACTAGGAGCAGATCTACTCATAGAATACGCAGTTCCAAACCTTTCGTTATTTAATAAAATCCATAGCGCGTTTCTCGACAAGTTCTCAGGATTCATAAAAAATAAGCACATCTACCCCGTTCTCGTACGCTATGAGTTCGAACGCACCTATTTACATCCCTCTGCAAAACAATCTTCAGCAATACTGAGCGGCGATCGAGACATTGTTGACGTACGGCCTGTTGATAGACAAGTCATTTCTGCACTCATACAAGATCCTAGCGCGTCACTGACGCGACTTTCTGAAATGGTTTCTTTAGATCACAGGACTATTAGTCGTGCAATTCAGAATTGTCTTTCTGAAAGGATAATTCGCGGATTTAGTATCGTTCCAACATATTCTGTAACACAGATCTCTAGTGCATTATTAGGTGTGGAGTTCTCATATATCACTCCTCATGATATGAAGAAGTTTATCTCGTTCGTATCTGAAATTAAAGAAGTGGTTGCCTTAGTAAAAGTTATTGGTCAACAAAACGTATTTATCCGTATTGAAAGCCTTGATGAGTATACTGCAGTCATTGAACGTATTTGTGCTGGTTGGGGGATTACCGATTACGTGGTGTACGGCGGGGGAGATATTCTTAAGAGCATACACATACCGCGCATATATGTTCGGCCTGAGCGAGAGTAATCTATTGTTCGCTTAAATTAAGTATGGCTTCGGCAAGATCCCCGTTTGTTTCTTCAAGGGCTTGTTTTGCTTCTTCCATACTACAACCGGTTTGTTCGATAACTGTTTCTAAGTCTTCGTCTGTAATTGTGATGTGTTGCGACGCTTCTTCTCGTACAGGAGTTCCTATAAGCTGATATGTTTCTTGTCCCATCATGTTTACTTTAGTTACTTGTGGTTGTTCAAACAGGAGTTTTGTTCCATCAGAGAAAACGAGTTGTGCGTGAACCACTGGGAGTTCATCTTGTTGAACGCCCATTTGTTTCATCATCTTTTGCATTTGTTTTGGATTCATTCCCGGTATCATGGTATTAGTAGAATGCGTGGAGAAGCAGTATTATTACAGATACGATTGCAATGATTATCATCACTTGTGTAGGAGTAATGGTGATTTTTGATTTGTCACCTTCGAAATACTGTGTGATTCCTGCCATACTGCTTGGCATGCGTACTTTGTTATCTTTTGCCATACAGGTAAGTAATACGTATGGGTTTATAGAGTTTTTGTGTTAAGGGAGTGTACGCCACCTTTTGTGAACGCGCAAAAAGCAATGTTTTTGTACGCGTCAAAGGCATTCTCCTCAGCCCGCATTTGCGGTTGCACCCATTCAAGGTCTGCTTCTCATCCATCTCACAATACAACGTCCATGCCTTGCGTATTTCATCCTCGTATTGTACGGTTTCTTTTCTTGTGCAGTCTCCAAGTATATGCTACTTCTCCTTGGGAGTTGAATTTGTTTTTGGGTGGGTGGACGTTCCTCAAAACATGCATGTTCCGTACGCCTTTCCTCCCCTAACACTAAACCTACAGAGTAGAGTGGATTTGATAAATGTTTCCACAACTCTCTTAAAGAAGAAGAACATTCTTGGTACATGGATTCATCAGCACTATGGAATAAAGCAAAAACGTTCGTACAAGAATATTCTCAGTATCACATTTTTTGTGATAGTGATGCAGACGGCATCTCTGCTGGCTTACTCTGCGTAAAGGGTCTTGAATCGTTAGGTAAAATTGCTACCCTTACGACACGCGCGAGTCGAGAGGACATCCTTTCTTCTGATGAGTTCTTAAGTGTTGATTCTAGTTATTCTCCTGAAGCAATTATTATTGTTGACTTGAATCCAGTTAGTTTTGGCGCATATGATTCGTTTCGTTTGGTGTTTGGCGAAATTCCTCTTCTCATCATCGATCATCATGAAATACACGCATATGCAGACGCTCTGTTTATACACCCGCAGGAGTTGTTTGGCATTCGTGGGGATAGGTACTGTTCTGCAAAGGTTGTTTTTGATTTGTTTTCATCTGTAACATCTATGGATGCGCATTCTTGGATTGCTGCTGTGGGAATTGTTGGGGATATGAATGAGCGTTTTTTCCCTGAGATTGTCAAAGAATTTCCTCAGGCAAAGGTACTTGTAGACTACATTTTTTGTGCCAGTGCAGTTGATGAAGAGTCTTTATTAGACTACATAGCAGAATTGCGCTTAGCACAGTCCTTTGATGAAGCCCTCCGCATTCCTAATCCGCATCCGGAAGTAGCTCTCGCGGTGCAAGAAGAGATTGTTTCGCTACGTTCTCAGCTAAAAGCAGGGGAAGCAGTGCATTGGCACATTATTTCTTCCCCGTTTAGCATTTCTGGATGGGTGGCTAATTCTGTGAGTGTTGATTTTCCCGGGGAAGTCTTTGTTATTTTACGGGAGAAGGGTAATGGTTTTTCGATGAGTGTACGCGCCCAACATTCTCGCATCCATGTCGGTCGCGCAATTAAGTCCGTTGCCTCTCGTTTTGGAGGGGGAGGAGGAGGTCACGCCCCTGCCGCTGGTGGTTGGGTTCCGTCTTCTTCTCTTGAGGAGTTTAAGAAAGCGTTTGAGGAGGCTATTCGTTCTCCTCAAGAGTTTTTAGTTGGTGAGCGTGCATGAGTGTTCTTCGATTGTCTCTTTCTGCTTCTCGTGCCAGAAAAATAACCCATATATTATCTAATGAAACTGCTGTTCGAATCATGGATGCTCTTGACGAGGAATCAAAAAGCGAGTCTGTTCTTTCTCAAGAATTAGACATTCCTCTTTCCACTGTTCATTATAACGTACAACAATTAGTTTCAGTAGGGCTTCTTCTCTCTGACGAGTTCACATATAGTTCAAAAGGTAAGGAAATTCGTCACTATCGGATTGCAAGTAAGTATATTGTTCTCTCCGTCAAGCCCTCATTTCCTACTGCTGAGGTGGTTTCTGGCTCTGCTTTAGCTCTTCTTTTGGCATTTGGAATAACCTTTTTTTCACAGACAAGCACTCCGAGTGCTTCTTTTGACCAACTCTCATCTGCTGAGATGGTTCGTGTTGCAAGCGAACCGATTGTATCATCAAGCCCTGCAGTGTGGCCTTGGATTCTTGTTGGCGCACTGAGTGTGCTTCTGAGTTTTGTTGTTGTCTGGTTTATTCTTCGAAAATAAGGTTGAAGTACAATGTAGTAGTTTTTGATTACACAATCATACATACAAGTGTTTGATGAAATGGTAACCAAGCACGTTTGCCAGGGATGCGAATAAACAAATAATGAATGGATGAGAGAGAATATCTAGCATATACCATATATAAAAAACGCGTTTATAAATCTTGGGAATAAGAGATTTTATAAATAATTACTCATAGAATCTTTTACGAGAGTGGTTTTTGGTGGGAAAAGATATTCTTCGTCTGGATTCTGTTGTTAAGGTTCTTGGCGAAAAGGTGGTGTTGTACGATATTAGTCTTGACGTTCGTCAGGGGGAAATTCTTGGCGTCATTGGTTCGTCAGGCAGCGGTAAAACTACATTGTTACGTACCATGATTGGGTTTCTTGTTCCTGAAAAAGGTCATGTTCTTGTACGAAGTAATGTTCTTTCTGGTCTGCAACATCAAATGTATGCTTCCGTCTTTGAACATGGACCCCTTGTGAAGCAAGTCTTCGGATTTGCTAGTCAGCATCCTTCAATTTATCTTAATTTGACTGTTGAAGAAAATATTGAGTATTTCGCTTCGCTCTACGGTCTTTCCCAAGATTCTTGGAAAAAAACTGCTGATTTACTTCTTAAACTTATGGACTTATCACATGCAAGAAAGAGTGTGGCAAAAGAGATGTCTGGAGGAATGCAGCGAAGACTTGATATCGCGTGTGCCATGATTCATAAGCCACGCATCCTTATCCTTGATGAACCCACCGCTGATCTCGATCCATTTTTGCGAAGAAATATTTGGGATATGATTCATCGAATCGCTGAACAGGGAACTACCATCATTGTTTCAAGCCATTCATTATCAGACATCGAAACCATTTGCGATCGTGTCGCCATCTTACACAAGGGAAGATTATTAAGCATTGATAGTCCACAAAATATTAAGAAACAGTTTATCACCTCTGAAAAAATTAGTGTTCAGACGTATCCTGGAGCATATACAAAATTGGTGAGTGGATTCTCCGACGACGCAATAATTGATATGCATCAGGAAGGACAAGAATTAGTTATAACCACTATTGATGTAGAATCTACTATCCAACACCTCATTGATGTTATTCGTGCAAGTAATGAAAAATTAACAAGTATTCGAGTTCTTTCTGGCACACTTGACGAGGCGTTCTTACAACTAACGGAGGCAAGACAGTGAATCATATTCTTCGACTCAGCGCCATTATTCGCAAAAATATGCGCAATATTTTGCGTTCAAAAAGCAGTAGTGCTGCCATTCTTCTTGGACCTCTTCTCATCATTTTAATTGTTGGAGTAGTGTTTAATTCTTCTGGAGATCCAGTTATTGGAATTGTTTCATCTGATTCGTCTGCGCCATATGAGCAGAGTCTTGCAGATTCCTTTATCATACTTGAGTATACTTCTTCTGACGCCTGTTCGCAAGATGTTCGAAGAGGCGTAATTAATGGATGTGTTGTTTTTCTTCCTGGAAGAGCGTCTCTTATTGTTGATCCCACACAATCAGCAGTGTACTATCCGTTACTTGAAAAAATTACTTCTCGATTAGATGCGCAAACCGGTCTTATTCGTGAAGGTCTTTCTGAAGAAGTTCTTTCTGCTCTTTCAACTGCTCGAGTGAATCTGTATTCAGATGCTAGTGTTTCTAAAAATATTTCTGCCTCTCTTACTTCATTACAACGAGATCTTGCAGTATTACGGGACTCCTCTGGGTCAGTATTCACGAGTATCTCGCTTGTCAGCCCTCAGCGGTTTCTCTCTCTTGTCGATTCAGTAGTTGATGCACAAAACGAGTATCGCTCCCTTGCCTTCTCGTTGCACTCCGCGTTTGATGAGCTCGCTTCTTCTCAGGGAGATAATAGCTCAAGGGAGGTAGCAAATGAGTTTCTTTCTTCCTTACAACGCGTTGATAATGGTTCTATTGATGATTTACGCTCAATTGCTGTTTCTCTGGAGAGAACTGCGCAAAGCGTTTCTGAAATAGAGTTTCGACAACAAGAACTGTACACACAAGCGAATATTCTTGGTGCATCTCTTTCGTCTACCCGTGTGCTTGTCGATGCATTGCAATCTTCTTTAGAAGAAACACAAAGCGTTCTCTTTGTGAATATTTCTGTTTCTGAACTTTCTGATCCGTTGCTTACTGTTGTTGAACCGGTGAGTGTTCCTGATGATATAAGCACGTTATTTCCTTCATTTTTAGTATTGCTTATCATGTTTACCTCTCTTCTTCTTGCTTCTCAACTCGTTATTTCTGAGCGCAGCAGTAGGGCGTACTTTCGTAACTTCATCACCCCCACTCCTGATTGGCTTTTTGTTTTGAGTATGTATGCGACTACGTTACTTGTCGTTCTCATTCAAGTGATACTGCTCAGTGTTGTTTCGTCATTCTTCATCTCTTTTTCTCTGTCTGAGCACCTCTTTACGACAAGCATATTATTATTTTCAATTATAACGTTTTTCTCCTTTTTAGGCGTATTAATGGGCTACTTATTTAATACGCGAGAAAGTGTGCTTTTATCTGCTATTACGGTAAGCGCCATTTTATTACTCGTAAGCGATGTCGTTCTTCCTATACACAGTCTTCCTGGGCTTATTGAGTTTTTTGTTCAAGCTAATCCATTTGTATTAAGTAATCAGTTACTCATTGGCGCACTGGTGTTTCAGTTTTCTCTGTCCGAACTTATCGCATACTTGTTTGTTCTGTGGTTGTATGCCATAATGTTATTTGCATTGATAATGATTGTTCAGCGTGTTGCACGCGTGCAATATTTTGAATCTCGTAAAACTGCTTTACGTGTCTCGTCATTTTTGCAGGAGGGTGAAGTTCCTGAAGGAAGAGAGTTGTTAGTGTTTGGTAAAAGCATTAATTCTAAGAAGTCTCTGATCTCTTTACTGGAAAGTATTTCTGATGATGCGTATGAGCAATTTGCTGATCACTCGCGTAATGTGTTTGCTGATTGGATTCGTGATGTGTATAAGGACGACCAACTTTCTCGCGCGCTACGAAATAAGTCTCGCAAGGGCGCTATTTCCACTCTAAAACAGCAGTTATGAAACAAGACGAGTTATTTGCATTGTTTTCTTCTTATCCTCGCTTTGCTGATGGAAGAATTGATTTCACCGAATCTCCCCTTGCAGCAGCAGTTCACGTTCTTCTTCGTGTAGATGATCAAGTGTTGCTTGTTCAGCGCAGTACTGCTGTTCAATCATTTCCTCTCTTTTGGTCTGGTGTAACGGGTTATCTTGATGAGCCTGTTTCTCTTCAAGAGAAAGCGTCTGAGGAATTAGAGGAAGAGTTAGGATTGACTGGTATTACTATACAGTTCTTAGAGCACCCTCTTATTGTTAGTTCTTCTCGACAAAAAATTATTTCTTTTCTTGGTTCTGCAGTACTTTCTTCAAAGCCTGTTATTGTTCTTAATGAGGAAAATGTTTCTTATGCATGGGTTGATTTTACTAGTATTTCTTCATATCAGACAATTCCTTTCTTTGACGAAGTTGTGAGACGATTATTTCCTGATGTTATTAAGAAGAAGTTATTATAAAAGAAATATTTATATAGAGAAACCAGTATTTACTCTTTGATAGAAAATGTTTACTGAAGATTTTAAAGCAAGTGGGAGAGAAGCTCGAATTAGAAAATTAAACATATTATTACAGCAAGAAATAAACAACATCAGTCAAAAAAATACTCTAAAAGGCCAAGGAGAACATCAAGGCCTATTGAACAAACTACTAGATGAGATAGAGCGTGAATTTTATGAGTTCGAACAAAATAATATTCTTGTTGTTACGAAAGACAACGATCCGGAAGAAGAGAAAAGAAAAGAGTTCTTGATTAAACAAATTAATCGGAGAACGAAAATTATAGAAAGTTTAAAACAAAGAGTGCATGCACTATTTGAACAGCATAATCAAAAGGTATTCGATGAATTAAAAAGAGATTTAGAGGCGCATATTCGCTTTATAGAAAAAATGAGCGAGTGGTATAGTAAAAAACAAACATATTTACGAATAGAGCATATAAAACATACTATTCCTTACCAGCATATTAATAGAAATATTATGTTATTAGAAACCATAGAGACAGAAATCAGCAGATATGTTGGCACAGAACAAGATCCTTTTGCTCAAGAACACACTATCCCAGTAGAAGAATTTAAAAATAAAATTAAATCATATCAGATAACTAACATCATATCATACATAGAGAACTTCATTGATCGACATGAAGAAGCGTATTTTAAAGATGAAAGTCCTAAGTTAAAAATCATTGCCATGGATAATAATGCTAATGTATCTCCTGAAATAGTAAGACAGGCAAAAAATAAACGAAAAGCAATTATTAATAATATTATAAAGATACAGCAGGTTATTAACCAAACACAAGAATCTTCTAAAAATCCAACCTTGTTACACGACTCAATAGAAGAGTTAGAAAACTTTTTACAACAATATTGTGGAATAATAAAACGAATGTATCTTGGTTATGGATTACAAGAACATCTAGTTACAAGAGCCTGGTCAGAAAGATTATAGCACCAGGGACTGAATGAATCGATGATTAATATTTTTGTCCTAGTACAAACATTATTATTGCTCTCTTAAGATATCCAGTAATTCTTCGGGTTGCTGTACTGTATGATTTGCTATTGTTTCTTCTTCTCCTGTTGGCGTTCCCCAGGTGACATAAACTGTTTCAACACCATATTTTTTTGCTGGCTCTAAGTCGCTATACTTATCTCCTATTGCGTACAGTATTTTTCCTTTACTCTGTAGTTCTCGCAAATGTGTTTCGTTGCTTATCCCTAGTCTGGGTGGTTGGCCAAGAATATGACTAAACAGTTCTGTTTGGCCTGTTATTGCCAGTACTCCGCTAATAATATCTGTTCGTACTCCACTGCTTATTGCCAGTATATGTCCTCTTTTCTTTAATTCTTCTAACGTTCCTATCATTCCTGACACGTATATATCTTGTTTATTCTCATTCGCTACTATGTACATTCCGAGTTGAAATAACGTTGTTGCTATCTGGTTATGCACGTCTTCGCCGTTTATGATGAGTTGTTGGTACTCATTTGTGGTGTAGCGTATGTGCTCTTCGTTTGATAATCCAGTGAGTTGTTTGAGTGCTTCTCGGTTGTTCGCATAGAGTGTCTGTTCTTGTGCGTGCTCTTGTGTTGTGGGTGCTGCTTTTTGTAGTATGTTTGCTCGCAACGTGTTTGCTTGCTGTATCATTTCATTTCTGATAAGTGTTCCTGCAAAGTCGATAAGAAGAATGCCATTCATATCTGCATGAACGAATCTTATTTTATATTTGTTTTGCCATGTACGTATACAGGGTATTATTCTGTTCACGTACAAATACTCTCTCTGCCGTGTGTCTCTGATATTCTAAGTATGCTACATGCTTGGATGCCACTGACTCTGTATCTTCAAACGGATACATGAGCTTTCTTTTTGCTACAAGTACGCTCCAAGCCGGATGTATATCAGCATCCCATACGAGTATTGTTTGCTCTGTTATTTCTGTCTGTGCGCGTATGTGAATGAGTTGTTCTAATTGTTCGCTCGTTATTGAAGGCTGTGTGCTCATAGTGAGTTGCACGGTAGAAAAGAGAGTGACTAGTATTCCTATGCTCGTAAACAGTAAGAGTGCTTTTCTTTTTCTTTGTACTGTTGCACTCAGTCCTATTGCACAAAAAGCAGCTATGAAATATACGAGTGCGTATTGTGCCATGTCTGCAAAGATGAAGAGAATGTTTATTGCATGGCTGAACATGATGAGAAGAGTTACCGTCGCATAAAAAATTATTTCTGGAAATTGTTTTCTTGCATACCATGCCCCAATTATGGCTGGTACGAGGAGGAATATGTTCTCAATGTGTATTACTGGGTGTGATGTTCCTAGATAGGGCCAGTCTGAGATAAGCACTGTAGCAAGCAAGAGAACACTTGAGGTGGATAGAGAAACAAGAGCTATGTTCTTAACAGACTGGTTTTTTCTGTACAACCATTCTATACTGTATATTACGCAAATTGCAAGAAAAAACACCCAGTGCGTGAGTACTGCAAGTAAGGCGAAGAGTATTGCTGGAATAACCTTCTGAAATCGAGTACTTGCGTATGCAAGAAGACTGAAGTTGAGTGCTATGATAAATGTCCAGAATCCGTTATTTTGAGAGATTAAGAGAGTGGTACTTACTGCCATAATTGCTCCTGCTAAGAGCGATTCTTTTTCTGGTATTCCATGTGAACGAAGCACAAAGTATAGTGCGGGCACGCTTAGTGCGTAGAGGGTGGAGATGAGTAATCCTGTTCCAAAGGCGATAGGTAGAAATATGTATGTGAATGCAAGGAGTAGGTGCAAGAGGGGCGGATAAAAAAACGTCGTTATATATCTATCAACTATGCGTTCTTCCTGGTAGAGTACATGATTTTTACGATGCCACCATTTGTGTAATAGCGAGTCGAAATTTCCTTCACGCACGTCTAATCCTGTAGCTATATGCGCTGCTGTGTCTACGTATCCTGGCGGTACTCCGTGTTGTATTGTAGGAATGAGTCCTATTCCTATGCTAAGTAATGTAAGTAAAACAAGGTAACTGAGTTGTTTGTTCATGGGTTTGTAATATAATAAATAAAAAAATATTTTTTTGAGAATGTTCTCTTTACAGTTCGTATTCAGTGTTTATTTTTTTCTTGAATACGCGTATACTCCAATTCCTACTGCTAAGAGTATGAAGAATATGAGAATGCCTGTTTGAGGCATATTTTGTAAGAACTGACCTGCTAGTCCTGCTCCAGGTGCGTCTGCTGTTTGCGTTGCTTCCTCTACGACTGGTTCAGGCGTAGGTGTTGGCGTAGGTGCAGGTGTTGGTTCTGGTGCCGGCGTAGGTGCCGGTGCAGGTGCTGGTTGTTCAGAGGTTTCTGGAGTTGATTCTTCTGTTTCAGTGAAGATGAATTGTCCTCCTCTTCCTCCTCCTGTAAATCCGCCGCCTGTTGCCGCTGCTGGTGGAGGCGTGCTTACAGCTGTTTGCACAGTAAACGTTCTGTTGAATGTTTCAAGTTCTCCTGTGGTGTCATTTACGAATACAGTGAGTGTGTGTGTTCCTATTGGGAAAGTCACGTTCACTGGTTCTGTATAGGTGACGTTTGTTCCATTCCAGTTAAAGAGTATTGTGTCTACTCCAAATGGACTGGTTGCAACTATGTTTATAGGCAGTTCTTGTTGTGTTGTAGTTCCTTCTTCAGGACTGTTTACAGTAATTACAATACAGTTTTGTCCCCATTGCGGTTGCAGTGCAGTGTTATTTTCAATTCCTGAATTTAGATCAAAAAAATCCGGCTTAGTCTGGATGTTCTGTACGCACCATAATGAAATATCATTCGTAAAATTTGATGCCCCCTCAAGAAGGCGTGTCATGTCCATAACTCTGGACACATCAAGAGAGTTAATCGAACCATTAAAGGATACTGCATTCCAAAACATATTACGCATAGTAATAACTGAAGAAGTATTCCAAGAAGACAAATCTTGATTAAACACAGAATTATCCCGAAACATATCACGCATAGCAGTCACAGAAGAAGTATTCCAAGAAGAAATATCAGAATTAAAAGAAGAAGCCTGAAAAAACATTGCACGCATATCAGTAACCTGACTAACATCCCAAGAACCAATAGGCTGATTAAAAGCAAAAGAACGGCGAAAAGTATCACGCATACTCGTCACAGAAGAGGTATTCCAAGAAGACAAATCAGAATCAAAAGAAGAAGATGCATAAAACATACCTGCTAAAGTAACAACAGAACGAGTATCCCAATACCCAATATCACCAGAAAAAGATGTATTAAAGAACAAATTACTCATATCAGTAACCTGACCAGTAAACACATTACGAGAACTGTCAGCAAACGTATAATCAAGACCATCAGGACCAACAAGACTAAAACTCTCATCACCACCAACAAAACTAGAAGCAGCACTACGAAGCAACGTATTATCAACAACAAGCATACCCTCACAAACACTACCAACAGGACCAATCAAACCAACAGCAGAAGAGGCAAAGCAATCAGAAAAAATACTAAAAGAAACATTAGCTGAAGCAACATTACCAAACGAATCATTAACAAAAGCAAACAACGTATGCGTACCAACAGGGAAATCAACAAACACAGGAGAAGAATAAGAAACAGGAGTACCATTCCAATCAAACCACACACTATCAACATGAGAACCAGAAACAGAAAGATTAACCAAAACAGAAGAATCAGAATAACTAAGAGATTCAGGACCCACAATATCAACAACAGCACAAGCAGAACCCCAAGAAGGCTGCAAAGAATCCTCACCCTCAAAACCAGAACCAACATCAAAATTAGAAGGCTTAGAAGAAATAAGATACACACACCAACCACTCAAATCCTGACTAAAAGAAGAAGCACCAGAAAACATACCATTCATAGTAGTCACAGAAGAAACATCCCAAGAAGAAATCGATTGATTAAAAGGAGAATTCACAAACATACCAGTCATAGTAACCACATTACTAACATCCCAACTATCAAGAGGATGATTGAACTGCGTTTGTATGAATAGATCGTTCATATCAGTAACTAGAGAAACATCCCAAGAATTAAGAGGCTGATTAAAACTAGAAGCGCGCTCAAACATAGAATTAATAGTAGTCACAGAAGAAGTATTCCAAGAATTAAGAGGCTGATTAAAACTAGAAGCATCCTGAAACATGCGCCTAAAGGTAGTCACAGAAGAAGTATTCCAAGAAGACAAATCAGAATCAAAAGAAGAAGCACTACGAAACAGCTCAAAGAAAGAAACCGCATTACGCGTATCCCAGTACCCAATATCGCCAGAAAAACTTGTATCATGGAACAAATTACTCATATCAGTAACCTGACCAGTAAACACATTACGAGAAGAATCAGCAAACGTATAATCAAGACCATCAGGACCAACAAGACTAAAACTCTCATCACCACCAACAAAACTAGAAGCAGCACTACGAAGTAACGCATTATCAACAACAAGCATACCCTCACAAACACTACCAATGGCGCCAATCAAACCAACAGCAGAAGAATCAAAACAATCAAAACCAATAGTTACTTCACGAATACCAGAGTCAGTAGTTCCCGCAGAATTAGTAACAGATACACTATAATTATAATCTCCTTCTTCATCCTCAAAGAAGGAAACTTGCCAATCATTTACTGCAGTTTTTGCAAGATTAGCTCGCATTAAGAGGTTTATTTCATCTGCAGTGAGAGCGCGGTCATAAAATCTAAATTCATCGATAAGTCCGTCAAAAACTCCTGAATCGCCACCACCAACATAAATTGTAAAAAAATTGCCCATAAAATTCTGCGAACCAGAAACAACAGATACACCGTTTAGATAACCAGTATAGGTGATAGTTTGGCCTGAGACACTTTCGATAACGAGTGCCGCATGCACCCATTGATTAAAATAAGGCCAGGCAGAAATACATTTTGGCCCATTATTTTGATGACCCAAACCAAAGAAGTACGTATTACTCGTGCATGGCCACCCAGAATTAGTAGTGTATAACCCAAAACTAGGATTTCCAGTGCCGTTGGTATGACCGAATACCCCTTGAAAACCACTTGTAAAACTGTTCGGTCTCACCCAAGCCATGTAGGTTGATTGTCTTCGTAAATTCGTAGGCGATGTAACGATACCAGGTGCACTCGCTTGAGAAAAATCAATGGCAGTTCCAAAAATACCAGGAACAAAACTTACATTTGAGACAGAAAGATCAAAACTACCTCCAGCAATGTTCTTTACTGTTCCTGAACTATCAACTCCTGAAACATTATCAAAATTATACATAATCAGTAAATCATCGTCAAACAGAGGAGCAGTAACACCATCCCAAGTAAATAAGACCTCCTCAAGGGAGGAAGTAGACCACGTAACAGAAAGATCAAATGTTTCAACAACAGCAGGATTTGGAGAAGGACTGTATGTAAGAACTGGTCCAGAAGCAGTAATTACCGGACCAAACGGACTATCATCGACAACTTCTATAAACAGAGGATCTTCAGGCGAAAGAGTGACAGTGTACTCTTGGCCAAGAGGAATTTCTTGTACGAAAACGAATTCGCCAAAACATTCCTGAGAAGAAAAATCATACTCAACACACTTATACAAACGCTCCCCTCGAGCAACACGAGTAAAACTGTAGTCAGCCTCAAAAACAGGATCAATAGCAAAAGCATCGCGAACAGGAAGAGCGGTGAATTGTCGAGCGCGTGAGATAGGAACTGCCTCGATGCCTAAGAGAGCACGCGAAGGATCTGCTCCATGAATCACTACTGATGAAACAGGACCTTGGTCAAACATGAGCGTTATTTCGTATATCCCCGAAACTTGACTAGCCTGAGAAAGGCTAAGATCGTCTAGACGACTGGAAGCTGATTCGAGAATTACGCGAGCAGAGAGGGGTGTACCTGAACTAGCAAAAATAATATCACGAGATATTTGTGGAATAAACGTAGCGTATTGGTCAACGCGCGTAACTCTAAACGCATCAGCAACAACAATACCATCAGCACCACTATTACTGATAACGATAGGCGTGTTTTCATCCAAACGATATCTTCCAAGATAACGCCAATCAGCAGGTCTGCGCTGATCAATGAATAGCACGGTAGGACCAATTTCTAACCGCGCGTTTGAGGCGAAGGAAGGACTACCAGGGTGCATGATCTCAACCTCAAAAAAGGCATCATGCGAAGCAACAAAATACGAAACAGACTTAGAACCTCTCCGCTCAGCTAAATCAACAAGATAATTAGAACCAAAAAAACCCGGAACACTCGTATCAGGATACCAAGAACCTGTAGTACGAACTAAAGAATCTCTATTATCAACTATTTTATACGGAGTAAAAGACCTCTCTGAAACGCCCTCGACAAGATACAAAGTAAGATCAGTATTTCTTGCTAAAGGAACAGACACAAAGAGCGTATCATCAAGACGGTACACAGCTGCTTGCTCAAAGGCGCCAGAAAGTGTCGGGTACCAAGCAACATAGTCTCTGTTATCAAGAGACGATATTTTTATGACAAAACCGTCATGGTCACGGCCTCTCTGTTCTGACAGAGCAAAAGGAATACCATGGTGCGAAGAGAATATTTTTGTCCGATAATTATTATCCAAACCAGCGTCCTCAATCTGTATTTCTGTTCGAACGCCTAACAGACCAGGCATTGAAGGAAAGAGTAAAGTATTTTCTCCAGGAGCAAGCACAGCAGTCTGTTGTGCAGAATCAAGTCCTTCTCGAAGATAGTACGTAAATTCGATAGGCGCAGTTATCCTTTCAGAACCATAATTATAAATAAATACTGTAAAGCTTGCATTGACAGAATCATACACGATATTGCTTACAGCAACATCTTCCTGCATATTTGTTGATGATTCTGAGATAATAATAGTATCTGCTACTTGAAGAGTCTCGTTTTGAGAAGAAAAGCTCCAATTAATAAAACCAGATTCTGCCTCGGAGGGGAGAAATGCAATAGCATGTAGTACTTTTGATTCGCCAGGAAGAATAATACCCGTATCAACAATACCATTTCTATTTGAGTCAGATAACGGCGTATTCGTTGAGTCAGAAAGAAGCACTCTAAAAGGAGAATCATACGCTATATCAACAGTAATTGGCACAGAACCAGTGTTTGTAATGCGCCGCTCAAAACGAAGTTGTGTATTAGCAACCCCATTCAGAGAATGCTCACTTGAAACAGTAAACGACTCCCCTGATTGTCTAAGGATAAGGGGCTGAACGTAAGAACGCTGCGAACCGAGTGCAAAGAGATAATACTGCCCTTCAGAAAGCTCAGAGGTATTCAATACGGGATCAGAGAATATGCGCATGGTATCTAAAGAGGAATCGAGGAGAACAAAACGAAGAATGGAACTCCCTGTAGGAATGTCAAGAGGAGATACTGTATCAATTGCCACCCATGAATGCAAGAATTGATGCTCATCAGCATCAAAAAAAACTGCCGGAGCAGCGATGTACGCTATTGAATCAGCAAATATAGCGACTCGAGAAGAATCAGAATCCTGTAAGAAACCAGTTCTCTGTGGAGCAGATATTCGCAAAGGAGAAGACACGTCTGCAAGTAATGAACCAAATTGATTTGCGACAACAGAAATATTCGCTGGAGCAGGAAGACTGAGATTAAGCACTGCTTCAAAAGGACCTTGAGAAGAAATAAATGAACCATTTATCACAAAAGAAGCATCAGTAAGAGCGCGAACAGAAACTGGAGCATGTTGCAGTTGCACAACATCCGATGACCCTTGGACAAAAGAATACCACTGTTGAGTATTAAAGCTATAGGCAATAAGCTCATCAGCAAAGCGGGAAGAGAAATCACTTATACTATAGTGAATTAATTGAGAACCATTTACTACGAGAAGCGGAGTAGTTATTGCTGTTCGAGAGGAGAGAGCTCTAAACGAACCGTCTGAGTAACTAAACATCCCTTCGGTCGCAATCACTTGACCTGAAAACACTTTTTGTTGAGTAACATTTGCACCAAACAAAAATCCATACGTAAAGGCATCCTGAGCAACAACATATAACAAGGTATCAACTGGACAGGCAACAACACATTCAAAACAATCTACTGCGCACTGAGCAGGCGCATCCAGAGAAACAGGGCCCGGAGCAGGAACCACCCTATAGGCAGATAACGTATAATGAGGACTTATATTGATAAACAATTGCTCATCAGCATATCGTATAGTACCTTGAAAAGAAGGACTTCCAACACTAAAGGTCGTCTCTTGCGTATACGTTTCTGAACCAATTGTTATCGTGCTTAATAGAACATAATCCCCTATTTGAGGAAGGTATACTTCAGTAGAAAGAGCACCTTCAGGAGTGTTTGTAAACACTACCTGCCTGTTTGAACCATCCGGAAAAAAAAGCTGTGATCGTAACGGAGGACTGAACACAAGAATATCATCTATCGTTACATGAACGCGAAGTTCTTGAGTTGAACCAGGAAGTATCTCGTCGGCTAAATCTACCTGTATTTCAACTTGCATAGCAAAAGCAACGGGAAGAAATAATATTGACAAAAGAAACAAATATCCGTACTTCATAACAAATACCCCGCAGCACACGAATCACAAATAAACACAGCATGAAATCTATCAGTAACAGTACAAATAAGAAATAGAGCCAATAATATAACTATTAATGTATTCTGTACCACTCTCTTTGAAACTCCCCAGTTTCGTTATAAAAAATATACAAGAAGTACTATATAAAGTAATGGGTATTTGGTCAAAAAAAATATTTGTTTACGGGAACACAGTCATTCTTTGTTGATATACAACAGAAGGAACACGACCTAAAACAAAAGTACTTCTCCCATCTTGTGGGAAAATGATAACTTCCCATTGATCATTTTCTAAAAGAGGTTGCAACATACTAAAGTAAATGAATACAGTTTCACCGTACTCAAGGTAGCCATCATCAGTTCCAACAACAGTAGATATACAGTATCTTGTTTCAGGACGAAGCGTTTCAAAAGAACACGGACCCCTAATTTCATCAGTAATAGTTACTGTATTCGGATTTAGTGAACCAGCAGCAGTACTTGCATCAGAAAGGTGAATGTATCCATAGATACGCCCATCAGCAAACCGTATAGGAATATCTTCTCTAGATATTGATTGACCAGCAACACTTGTATCAAAACCAAGAGGCAGAAGCGCTGAAGCACCATGTCTGCTTAAGTTAACTTGAAGAAAATCAGGATTACCTGCACCTTGATCAACAAGACGGATCTCATCAGCAACGCCATCCCCATCAAGATCAGCAAACGCTTGCCATGTAGTATCTAGCGATGTAGTCAAAGTAAATTCAAAATCAATCATAGTCGGATGACTTAATGAAGCGCTATACGCATTCGTAGCAGTGAAAAAAGATATAGAGGTGGTTTGGAAGTTGATTGGCCTACTCGCAGGCTCTGGACGAATTAACATTTCGACATTGTTTGCAGTTCTATTAACGACATCGCCTCGCATGAAAACGTGCGTTATTTGAATACCGTCAACGAGACGACTTTGACTTTGATCTGCTATAAGTAAGGACTGCTGTTGCAAAATACCACTTGTAGAAATTATTACGCCAGCAGCTACTGCTGCTACGAGAATTGTTGCTATAAAAATTATGAGCGTTCCTATACCCATTATTCCTTTTTTGTTCATGATCATACCTGTAGTCTGTTGACTATACAGTAGTTCTACTGAAAATAGTATTTAAATGTTTCGTAAAAAAGAGCGTTTTTTAAAGCAGAATATATAAATTGGTGCGGCGTAACGACTGTATGAGTTGGACAGATCGAACTGAACGAACCGAGGAACTAATCGTAAAGGATGCATTTGCTAAACGATACAAAAAAATTTTCGAAGCAAAATACGATACATTCATGGAGTCAAACAAAAAATACTTGCGCAGAGCCATACGCATAAACACGCTAAAAGCACGAAATGAAATAGCGGACACGTTACGTGCACAGGGTTGGACATTAGTTCCCGTGCCGTGGTGTGCACAAGGGTATTGGATTGAAGGCGAACGGCTAGACATAGGAAACCTCCTCGAACACCAACTCGGACACCTCTATATTCAAGATCCGGCAAGCATGTTACCAGTAGAAATACTCCGTCCACAACCAGGAGAGCGCGTATTAGATATGTGTGCAGCACCCGGAAGTAAGACCTCTCAAATGGCAGCGCACATGCAAAACAGAGGGATAATTGTGGCAAATGATGCGGACGCATCAAGGCTTGCGCCCTTAGGAGTGAATTTGCAACGACTTGGAGTAGCAAATACAGTGATCACGCGCAAAGATGCAAGAGAATACAAAAAATATTCGTTTGATAAAATACTCCTTGACGCTCCGTGTAGCGGAACAGGAACAATACGAAGAAGCTTAAAAGCACTCACTCAATTTAACCCGCAACAATTACACGCATTTCATAAACTACAATACCGACTTCTCCTTACAGGATACGCAGCACTTGTTTCAGGCGGAACTATGACCTACAGTACGTGCAGCATAGATCCTCTTGAAAACGAATGCGTCATTGATGCATTTCTGAACGCGCATCCTGAGGCAGACCTCGTAGATATCACAGTAAACATACAACGAGAACCAAACATTCTCACACACCCAGAAACAGGAAGTAGTTTACACACTGCAATTAATAAATGCTTACGCATACACCCATACACAAATGATACAGAAGGGTTTTTTGTCGCCCACATAAGAAAGCCATGAGAAAACAATACGGAGAAAGTCAAGTTACGACATGCGTTTTTTGCAGTCGGCCTGCCACACAGAAGAATTATCAAGGAGTTCCGGTATGTCATGCGCACATCAAAGCAGAGCTTAACCAATTACTTTGTGTATGTTCATCAATTCTTGAGCCAAGAACAGGTAAGTACGGATTATTTTTTCTCTGTGATACGTGTGGTATCATAAATAAGAAAAAAGCATTTGAGAACAATCTCATTTTTGATGCGAGTGAGCTGACGAAGAAATAAACACCACCTTGAGAAGGGATGCATAATCAACGTCAACGACAGGATAGGGAAACGATTGATTCAGTGTACGAATGAAAGATTGTTTACTGCCAGCGCATGATTTCCAAAGAAGATAGACATCTGATATGCTCGCACACAACACTTCTTTATCCCTATCAGTTTGCAAAGAAGCATTAAAATTATGCAAAACAGTCTTTATGTGATCTGCTAAATATGCTCTCCGTGCTGTACTCTCGCTTACGTATGGAGAAGAAGAAAGAGGATTTGCATATGCAATGCCACCGCCACCAGGATGTTTGCGACTGAGCACAGACATCAGACCAACCTCAAACCTATGAAATGATGGATCAGGCAACGGGGCTGAGAGCGCCAGTTTACGCAAAGTGTGCGCAAGCATTTCGCTATGACCCTCTGGAGTATATGCGAGTTGGGAAGCTGTAGAAAAGGAAAATCCGGAAGATTCGGCTCGAGAACGAACTACAGTATAGTGAATACTATCAAGAGGCCCAAGGCGGTACCGCGTCCCTTTTTGCGTAAACGGATTAAAGGAATCAAACAAAGGAATAACGTTCTCTTCTGGCGCTCGACTAGGACGATGTAACAAAGAGTAGAAACCAACATAGTGCACAGACGGGCGCGATGGAATGAATACTGCTACGCGACCAGTAAACAAATCATCGTCTGAGAGATAAACCATTACAGAGTAAGTAATTGCATATATTTATACTTATAGGTAGTCGGAGAGGTTTTTGTGAGGAAGACGAATAATCGTTGTTGTACCCTCGCTCCCACCCGTGATGCGCTCGGTAGAAATATATTTATTTTCTGAAAGATAACGGACTTTTCGCTGAAACGTCTTGTACACACCTTTACCGCCAGAATGTTGGTATTCAGCAAACACTTCACCAATCTTTTTACCTGCGTGAAGCCTGCATAACTCAAGTACGAGCTTTGCTTCGGCATCGAGTTGTTTAGGACTTTTTATAGTAAACTCATCAAGCTTCTTAATTGCTTTTTGAATATGTTGTTCAGCTACAGAGTCGGCAAAAGATTCCTCGGCAATCATGCCCGACTCGCGAAGCAAGTATAGCCCTACTCGAATATCTTTTTCCTGAGCAGCGCGAGCAGAAACTAGAGCGAGCGATGCTTCAGACCACGCACCATCACGAAACGCATATTTTAATCGTTCAAACAAAATACCATGCATTTCTTTTTGAGAATAACTGGGAAACTCAACTAATTCAGCAAGCAAACGGCTCTTAACACGTTCATCAAGTTCAATAAGCCACTCCGTAAAATTAGTTATACAAAAAATGACTTTTCGCTCTATCTCCTCAAGTAAGAAATATAAAAAATCAGTATCCTCGGCCTTATCGACTTCATCAAACACTATCACGCTTCGAGACTTATTTAAATTATGAGCAACTATGCGCATCAATTCATCTGTTTTTTTATTGTGTGTAAACGCATACCCAATCTGATTACAAATCTCAGCTAGTATCTTAAATGTCGTATTAAACTTCCAACAACTTACAAAAATAGCGTGAATACGATCTGTTTGTTCTTCCAAATCACGAAGTACAAAACGCGCAGCAGCAGTTTTTCCTGTTCCAGGAGGACCGTGAATAAGTAAATTTCTTCCCGTCCGGTCATGAAACAAAGGCTTTATGCAGGTAGCGAGATACTGTTGCTCGTTTTCTCTAAATGGAAGTACTGCAGGAAGAAACTCATAATTCAGTGCATGCTCGTCTACAAACAGACTTTTTGTGTGATCTAAAACATCCTTAAACAAAGACATAACAGTACAGAGAAAGAGTTGTTTTTATATGCTCCTACTAGTTGTCCAGTGGCTGACACGTTTCTTACTGAAGAAGAATGTCAAGAATTTCAGAACCGTACTGAGTCAAGATAGCGTCACCAACACCGTGAACAAGAGAAATTTCATGCAGAGATGAGGGCTTCGTATCCGCAAGAGTACGAAGAGTCTTATCTGAGCACACACAATATGCCGGAAGACCTTTACGGGAAGCAACTTGTTTACGCCAATCGCGTAAGCGCTCATAACACGAGTCATCACGCACAGGAGCAGACGAAGAAAACACGCCGTCAAGAAGATACGAAAGAGAACCATGGTAGGACACAAACAATGAGCGCTTTGCACGAGTGAGGGCAACATACAGCAATCGTCGCTCCTCCTCCTCACGGTCCAAAAAAGAATCTTTAAGAAGATCTACTACTGGATGATCTGAAACCCTGCACGGAAAATATTTGTTGGTCACCCCAAATAACAGAACCATATCCGCCTCTAAGCCTTTAATTGCATGCACGGTTGAAAGAACTATCCCAGAAACAGAATCTTCATCTTCCTCTGAGCGAATTTTATGCTTCACACCAAGAGAAAGAAGAACCTCAGAGAGCGAAGAAAGCTGTTTATTCGTACGAGCAAGAACGAACACAGAAGAACCTTGAACAGAAGAGACGAGTGCTGCAACAGCACGCAACTCCTCTTGTTCAGACGAATAAGAAAGAACTTGAACGGTGCCTGAAGAAGAACTGCCCGAACGAAGAGGAGCAAAGCCTGACTGAGCGATAGTCTTGTTTGCTACAGAAACAATTTCTGCGTCACTACGAAAATTATCTTGCAACTGAATAACACCATCACTTTCAAACTGCGTAATGTATGCAACTTTACTTCCGCGCCAACCAAAAATGCTCTGACGAGGATCCCCAACAACAAATAACGAAGAAGGATTGAGAAGAGAAAGCAACTCTTGCTGAACACTATTTACATCTTGATACTCATCTACAAGAATGTGAGAAAAACGAGGAATAACATTTGGTGAAGAGCGAAATAATGAGAGAACATCTACAAGCTGCAAACTATAATCGCGCAAACCACGAAGACGCAGAAGAGAAAGAATACGTTGAGCTAGACGAAGCAATACTGTTGCCAGTGCTGAGGAACCTGAGTCAGGAACGGCCTTATTTTCGTTTGCATAATGATCAATGATACTAAAGACATCTTTCATAAGTCTGCGAGAAAGCTCCTCAGAGGAAACACCCGCGCGCTGCGCGCGAGAATAGTAGTCTTCTAATAGTGAAGAGATATGAATTTCTTCAAGACGCGCAGCCTCACGAAACAACAGAATGCGATCTTTATACGAAATAATAGGCTGACTCTTTTGTGCGGCACGCAAAATACGCTCAGAAAAACCGTTAAATGTTGAAATCGTAACAGGAATCCCGCTGAGACGTTCACGCATCTCAGCACATGCTTTACGCGTAAACGTTATTGCAAGAATATCCTTCGCAGAGACCCCAAGCACAGACACTAAAAAGCGAATACGAGCAGTTAAGACAGAGGTTTTTCCCGTACCTGCACCGGCGATACATAATACACGAGAACCTGGATGTGTTATTGCAGACTGCTGATCAAACGTGTATCGACCAAGAAAAGAGGAATGCTCTTGTATTACAGTACGATGCGCCCCAGAGAGAGGAGTGGAGACGATTCGAGGAGCAGGAGAAGAAAGAGAAAATGAAGGATTACGAAGTTCCTGCGCACCCTTAGCAGTGAGTTGTACGAGACGATACTGACCTGAACGAACATATGCAAGATAGCCATGGGTAATCAACGTATCAAAAACTTGCTCCACCTTTGCAGCAGGCTCCTGTTCTAAAGCTCCAAAAGAAGGACAGTCCATGTACGCATCAGAAGAAACAATTTTTTTCGTAACAGAACCACACACCACATCGATAAGCGTCTTTTTGCCTACAGAAAAAGGAAGCTCAGACACAACAGAAAGAAGCGGGATATGGTCCATGTATATGGAGAAAAAAAATGGTTTATAAGCGCATTGGTTACAAGTCCAGTAAACAACCTTTTTAAAGAGAAAAAAACAAAATAGTACGATGGCAAGTCTAGCAAACGACGAAAACACGAGTAGCTCAAGCACCATACCTGCACCAGTCTGGATAGGAATAGGAGTGCTTGTAAGCATAATAAGCGTGTTTAATACGAGTATGCGCGTGTTTATTGTAGCCGGAGTACTCTTCATTGCATATGGAACAGGAAAAATAATATTTGGAGCAAAAGAAAAAAGAAGTCCGGGGCACACATATAATACAAAAGCAAGAGAGGTAGAGCCAGAAACAAAACCACTTAAATATAAGCGCTGCTTTCTTTGCAGTGCAAAAAATCATCCCGAAGCAAACTACTGCGGGCACTGTGGAAATAAACTATGAAATACATACCCATCATCTTGTTCATAACAATGATCATCCTGCCTGGTATATACGCAGAAGAAGAGGAAAACTCATCACCTAGCATATTAGGAGACAATCCAAACTGGATTGGAGGAATAGCAACCATACTTATAGGATTGGGAATCATCGTGTATGTATTTTATCGAAAAAAACGTGTTCAAGAAGAAGAGAAGAACTATGTTTTTCGTTAGCGACGCATAAAACGTTGCTCATATGAATCAAGTGCCCGATCAAGAGAAGGGTCATTTACGGATTTCTTAACACGCTTTTTTGGAGGAATAAGAACATCTTTGCGATGTCTTAGCCCAAAAAACACCCCTACGACAAGCCCGCCAAGATGAGCCAGATGTCCTGTTTGGGTTACACCAGCCGATAAACCAATAATATCATATAAAGCATACCCTATACCGACAAGAATCATAGGCACAGGAAGACCAGAGAGCCAAATAACAAGAGTGGGCCGAAGAACACTTAAAGCGCCAATAAGACCATACACCCCGCCACTTATACCTAATACGCGTTCGTAACTTCCTATGCCTGCAAGGTTGCCGACTATTGCTGACACTATAAGAATGTGCACAAAACGCTTACTCCCAATCACCGCCTCAAGTAAGAGACCAAATAACAAAATACCAAAAAGATTCCCTAACAAATGCACAGTGCTTCCATGAGCGAGCATACTAGTGAAAAATTGTACCTCAAACGATCCAACATTCCAAGCAAGATCCCAACCCAACAAGCCTTGAAAAACAATAAAGATAGCAATGATTGCACCGGCAACCCAGACAGAATAAAAACGCATGGACATAAGAAAGGAAAAAAAGTCTTTGTATAAAAAACTATATCTGAGAAAAAAGGATGAACAGCACAAAAAAAACAACTAACACCCTTGTGAAATACAAGAGAAAGAAAAAAAATATTTACTCAGAAAAAAAAATTAGTCGAGCTGACAAGCAAGCCTAGGAGAGTTTCGTAACGCCGCGCATATATGGATGAAGAACGCGCGGAATAAGCACAGTTCCATCCTCTTGCTGAAAGTTCTCAATAAGCGCAACCATGGCCCTACTCGTAGCAAGCGCAGTGTTGTTTAACGTATGTGCAACAACGCGCGAACCATCAGGAAGCAGCATACGAATGCCTAATCGTCGCGCTTGCATGTCCGTAAGATTACTACAACTTCCTACCTCAAAGTATCCATTTTTTCGCGGACTCCATGCCTCTATGTCAAACTGTCGATGCTTCATCATACCAAGATCACCCGTACACATCTCAAGATGACGAATAGGAATTTCTAGAGAAGTAAATATCTCTGTAGTAATAGCCAGTAATCGCTCAAACCATGCAGTGCTTTCTTCAGGTGTACACACAATGATTTGTTCAACTTTGTGAAACTGATGTGTACGAAACAAACCTTTTTCGTCAATACCATGACTGCCTACCTCAGCACGAAAACATGGGCTAATCCCAACAAGACGTACAGGAAGCTCTTGTGCAGGAATATCTTTTTGCGTTAATAAACCTACTAAACTATGCTCACTTGTTGAGATAAGATGTAAGTCCTTGTCTTGCAAAGAGAAAATGCTGTGCGCAAACTCCTCAGTATCAATAACACCATCAAGAGTGCTCTTTCTTAACATATACGGCGGAACGATAAGCTCAAAGTTATGCTTGAGCATAATATCAATAGCGTATTGCTGTAACGCTTGATCAAGAAGAGCAAGAGATCCTTTGAGGAAAAAAAAACCACTTCCACTGGTTTTTCGTGAAGCATCAAAATCAACAACCCCTAAGGACTCAATAATCTCAACATGACTTTTTGGAGGAAAGGAGAACACCCGTTTCTGACCAAACTCATTTCTCTGCACATTTTCCTCTTCCGAAGCACCTTTAGGCACTTGGTCAGCAAGGATATTAGGTATTTTTCGCAACAATGCATCACGCTTCTCCTCTAACTCCTGTACACGCAGTTCTTGTTCAGCAATGCGCGCGGGTAATTCTTTTGCTTCTTTAAGAACAGAAGAGAGATCAGCACCTGTTTTTTTTACCTCATTTATTTTCTGGGAAAGCTGATTTTTTTCCGCACGAAGACTATCAAGAACCCCTTTTTGCTCCCTCCAAGAAGCATCAACAGACAAGCAAGAACTCACAACAGAAGAATCCATGCTTCTTCTTTCTAAGCTCTCGATGTACGGTTCCGAATTTTCTCGCAATGCGACAATATCTATCATATCAGAAAATAAGAAACACTTGTATATAATAGTATTTACTCAGTGAAAAAACCAGAGGTCACATTACGCTCTAATATACCCTCACGATACACCAAATTTGCCTGAGCAGAAGACGTACTAATTTGAATAAGAACATCATCAAGAGCTAAAGGAACATCACTTGTTACCTGAAAACGCAGAACAGGAGCAGAGGAATTCTCGAGTATAGCGGAGAGAAGAACCACGCGAGCAGGTGGAGATTCCGCAGGCGGAGTAAATTGCTGACCTATAGAAGTAAACAAGAGGGCAGCACCCGTAGCAAGACTGATACTTACAATAAAAAAAATAAGAGCAGAGTGTGCATTCATGGGAATAACACCATCTCACCAGGGAGCAATACACGCGGAGTAAAGAGTGTCATACGAAGAGAGGACTCGCCCCAAATAGCACGCAAACGCAACTCTTCAGAAGAAAACACCATGCCAGGAACCTCACACCAAAACTCAAACACATCCCCTTGCTGAATAAAACCAGGAATGTGCTGCGGACCAGTCTCTACATACACACCCGTGCACACGCCTGAGGCAGCGATGAAGAAGAGAAGAAAGAGAGAGCGCATTGACTGTATCTTGTTGTAGAAATATATAAACATATGTGCTTACAGAAAAGACAGTACTCTTTGGAAAAATTATATCCGCAGGGCAGGAGTAAGAATGTATCCGTCATCAAAAGAACCATACAACATGCGCTCAGACGGGTTCTGATACAAAAAACGCGCAATGATCGCACACATACATGCATCCAACACGTCCTCATACTCCTTTAACTTGCTTGCCCGTAACGAGGTAACATCAACAGAAAGAAACGGAGCAGAAACAAAGCGAGATAACTGTCTTTGATACTCCACAAATGCGTTCCAACGATCCTCGTAGGAACGAGAAGGACGAGCCTTGTAGCCAAGAATTTGTTTGAGCCCAAATAACACAATAGAAGCAGAGTGAGGATAACACTCAAAACACGAGCGAGAAGAGCGCAGAAAAGGATCATGTACAATACCCCTACTCTTTAAAGCAATAACAAGGTCTTCTCCACGAATACGAGAACAAGACCGAAGCAACCAGGTTCTATTTGCAGGATGCGCACCTGCATTGTACTTGCGAAAATCTTTATTCAACAGTGTTTCTGCAGGGCGCTGACCAGAAGTATTTGGAACAACCAACGGAGCATCAATAGCCACAACACAAGAATGACTGCCGACAACTTCAGCAATACACGAACAAATATCATCGTCAGACTGCACTAAACCAGAAAAAATAACTTTTTCATCGGAGAGAATGACCATTCCAGTCTTATTTGTATCACTCCAAGCAAGATCTATACCAACAAAGAACATTCATATTAAAGAACACACATACTTTAAAAAATACAGTATTTGTACCTGGTTGTATGACGGAGATATTCATAGAACAATTAGAAGGAGCAGAAGAGCTTATCGATGTTCGTACACCAGAAGAGTTTATGCAAAAACACATACCAGGAAGCAAAAATATACCATTACAAGAACTAGAGATGCGCCTGTCAGAATTGCCAGAAGATCCTGTATTTGTTTGTCGAACAGATAACCGTTCACAATACGCACAACAACTCGCAAAAAAAGGACGAGTGCTCCTCGGAGGAGTGGAGAAATATTTTTCCTAGAAGAAACTACTCTTTTTTCTTCATGTATACGCAGATAAACGTTCCTTTTCCACGAAGTACTTTTTGAGAGTGTTTAACATTCTTTGGAATTACAAAAACTTTTGGACTCTGAACAATAGTTTTTTGTAAATCAATACAAAACTCATACACAAGGCTCTCACCTAAAATAATATTGATCTCATCAAAATCGTGTTCATGCATATCAACATATGAGTCAGCATTGTCTTCTACATCCACTTCGTGAATAGCTATATGATACGGCGAACCCTTAGCTACATATCTCTCAACTCCAGAAGTATCAAAATGATGCGGTATAGTTGAGAATGGTTGAGAAATCAAATCGAAGATATAATCCATGTGAAAAGATAATCAAGGAAGTTTATATACATTGATGCTAAATATCTCCTCTTCCTTTAACTTCTATATGAATGCTCGAAATAGAACCAGATACTTTGTTCTTGAGAAAATCTATTGAATCAATATCAAAATGCGTCATGTTTCCCGTCTCTTCATCAATAAAATGGCAATGCGTCTTCTTTCGAGAATATACCTTTCTTCGATCGCAAATATACCCATGTAACACTCCTTGCTCGACTTGCTCATTTAAGAAACGATAGACCGTAGCGATTCCGATTTTCTCGTCTTGTTGTTTCGCAAGTCCGTGAATATCCTCTGCAGAGAAGAAAGATTGCTGATTATCAATTATTGCTTGTAAGAGGCGTTTTTGTTTTGTGATACGAGAAACCATTATTGATAATGAGTATCAATTACGTATTTAAATACTTACTGTTTAGTCATGGAGATGCAAACAAGACAACAAGCAATAGAGATGCATAAAGGAATAGTGCTGCAATATGATGCGAAGGGAGATATTTCACCAAATCTCTCGTACCTAACAGGAAGAAATGGATACCCAAAAACAACTGCTTGCTCAGCAATTCTCTACGGAATATACAAAGGAAGCCAAAACCCAAGTATTCAGAAATGGGTGGAAGCAAACTATCAACAAAAACCAACATGCGCAGGAAAGTGCAAACTTGGAGAACTCCTATGAAAAAACTACCCGTCACCGTACTCTCAGGATTTTTAGGAAGCGGAAAAACCACCTTACTAAAAAATATTTTAGAAAACAAAGAAGGACTCCGTGTAGCAGTCATCGTAAATGACATGGCAGAGCTGAATATTGATGTAAAACTCGTAAAAGACAGCATCAAACAAACAGAAGAAAAACTGGTAGAACTACAAAACGGATGTATTTGCTGTACCTTACGAGAAGACTTGCTAGAGACAGTACACGAACTAGCACAAGAAGAAAAATATGACTACCTCGTTATAGAAAGCTCAGGGATATCAGAGCCACTCCCAGTAGCGGCGACATTCACCTACGAAATAGAAGGAGCAACCCTCGCAAACATCACACAACTAGACACCATGGTAACAGTAGTCGACGCAGCACAATTTCTAGACAACTTTACCACACTAGAAAAACTCAAAGACAGAGGAGAAGAGCTGGGAGAAGAAGACGAGCGAAGTGTGATAGACCTACTCGTAGACCAAATAGAATTCGCAAACGTCATCCTCCTCAACAAAACAGACCTGATAAATGATGACACCCAGAAAAAAATTATCGAACTCCTCAGAGCGCTCAATAAGAAAGCAAAAATATTGACCACAGTCAATGCAAACGTAGATTTGAAAGAAATAATTCATACAGGACTGTTTGATTTTGACGAAGCATCTACGTATAGCGGTTGGGCACAAGAACTCCAAGGAAGCGGATTCACCCATACCCCAGAAACCGAAGAGTACGGGATACGCAGCTTAACATACGTACGAAGACAACCGTTTAATCCAAAACGATTTCTTGAAGTGCTCGCAAAACACAAGGAACTCGTACGAGCAAAAGGATACGTCTGGCTAAGTTCACACCAGGACATGGCAATAGAGTTCAGTCTAGCAGGAAGACAAAAAACCTTCTCACCAGCAGGAAACTGGCTCATAAGCGTACCTGAAAAAGAAAGACCTGAAGGATACATGCAATACTTTACAGACATATGGGATGAGAACATAGGAGATAAAAGACAAGAATTTGTTTTAATCGGACAACAACTCGACACAGAACAGCTCATAAGAGAATTAGATGCCTGCCTTGAGCCAATTGATGCACAAACAAAATCGATATTTCCGTTTTAAAAAAGAAGCACATACACTTTTATACAGACACGACAAAACCCCTGTATGAAATACAGTTTACTGCTCCTTATTCTCGTGGTTACTGGTTGCGCGGTAACAGAACTTGACCGCACACCACTTGAGAACACCTACACATACGAAATAATTACTGATGAACTCCAAAATCCATGGGGGATGAGCCTATTTAGCGACGAAGAACTCCTCATAACAGAAAAAAATACTGGCCTTGTACATCTCAACCTGGTAACACAAGAAATCACTCGCATCAGCGGAATACCGGAATTTATCAGTCCAGGACAAGGAGGAATGCTGGACGTAGCATATCATGAAGGATACATATACCTTACCTACGTAGCAGAACACGATGGCGCACACTCAACAAGAATAGGACGGGGAATGTATCATCCTGAGGAACAACGAATAACGAATTTTACAGTATTACACATCAGCGAACCAGCGATAAGCGGAGGAGCACACTTTGGCTCACGAATACTCATTAACGGCGATTATCTGTACTACACCACAGGAGATCGAGGAAGAAAAAACTTCGGACCAGAACACGTAAGTCAAGATACAACAAACACCCTTGGAGCAGTTATTCGATTACACCTGAACGGAACAATACCACAAACAAACCCCCACATAACTCATGGCACTGCACGAGATGAAATCTATACATACGGACACAGAAACCCGCAAGGAATGACCCTTCATCCGAGAACAGGAGAGATATGGATTAGCGATCATGGAGAAAATGACGGGGATGAAATAAATATTTTACGAGCAGGAGCAAACTATGGATGGCCAGTAACACACACAGGATGCTTGTATGGAACAAGAAGACTCTTCGCAGAGAACCCATTTGAGAGAGAAGATATAGAAAACCCAGTATTCTTCTGGGAATGCGGAACCGGAGGATTCCCACCAGCAGGAATGACATTTTATCACGGAGAAAAATATCCTGAATTATACGGAGCACTACTCATAGGAAACCTCGCAGGAAGAGAACTTGGTGTCTTTGACGTAGACGGACGCACAATAACACAAAAAGAGCCCGTGTACACTGGACAACGAGTACGAGATGTTATGGAGCACCCAGACGGACAGCTGTACTTTATTACAGATAACGGAGCACTAAAAACGTTGCAAATAATGAGCTGAAAAGCAAATATAAACCAGTATTCAGATACGGTCAAAAAGTAGCTGTTGCGTCACAACAAGGTTGTGAAGCAGGAGGATACACCATGATTTTCCCATGAAAGAAGGACTTGAAGCAAACAGTAATTAAAACATGATTTAATCGCACTCTACAGGCATTAGCATATGACAGCGATCAAATTCAGGAAAATGCAAATCTTAGATTACAACAGAACAGTTAAGATTATTGGAGAATACAAAAACGAAGAAAGAGAGATCAACCTTTGAATTAATCGAGTACAAAGAATTCATGTTCGCAATGAAAAAATTAGTTCAATCAATACTTTGCAGAGCTATACTAAGCAAAATAATGCTTCATAACATTTCTCACATCTTCAAACGCTAATTTTTCCAGAAAAAATTTTTTTTCTAACCACAAACAATCAGTATGCTCATCTGATAAAATAACGTTTGAAGTATAAACGTTTATATGATAATACTTTATTTCTCTTGTCTTTATCTTATTAGTTTTTTTACTAATAAAACTAAATGTTAACGCTCCAATCTTTTTAGGAGAAGAACTACGCTCTATACCGGTTTCCTCAAATAACTCTCTTTTAATAGCTTCCTCATAACATTCAACTATTTCTAAATGGCCTTTACAAAGCTCCCAAATTCCAGTTTCTTTTCTTTTCAACAATAAAAACTTGTTCTTAAATTCTACTAAAAGACCTACGCCTTCTCCACCCATTTCTTTACTTCCCTGCATACACTTGTTATTTCTTCAGAAATATTTTTTATATTTTTAAAATGTTCTTGTTTATGTAAACGTAGCCATATCTTGCTGATTGAGTTTACTGGCTTTGCTTCTCTTTCTTGCAACATCAATTATTTGTTAACTGATATCCAATTCTTCGACATCGAGACCGTTCTTTTTCAAGAGAACCAAATACA
>SKHI01000006.1 GCA_007117065.1 Candidatus Woesearchaeota archaeon | reverse complement strand
CAATTTTTTAAATGTATCTCTTGACCAGACAGAGCACTTATAAATAAGAAGATAACAGTACGTTCTATGCTCGCATACATCGTAGGTCTTATAGCGCTTATAATAGGAACGCTTACAGATATAGACCACAGAGAAGTGCCTGACTGGATTAATTACAGTCTCATAGCAGCAGGAATTATTCTGAGTATACTCCTATCAACAGCAAGAGCGACTATACAACCTCTGATTGCAAGTATACTCGGTCTTGTCGTAGGATATTTGATTGGAGCACTTATGTACTACACTGGTCAATGGGGAGGAGGAGATGCAAAAATGATTATGGGATTAGGAGCGCTCCTGGGCATACCATTAAGCATACTAGACCTTACAATCCCTTTTTTCTTCTATTTCATTATTGCCTCGATATTTGTAGGAGCAGCATACGGTATTACCTGGCTCATCGTCCTCTTTATCATACACAGAAAAACGTATTGGCCTCTTATCCGATCTCAACTCGGAGCAAGACGCACACGAACGATACGACTCACACTTGGATTACTCCTTCTGGTATACGCAGGCATCACACTCATGTATACGAATGTATGGAACATTATTGTGTTTATCATATTATTTACCGTCTACTTGACTGTTATTCTTAGCGTCATCGTTCGTGTCATAGAACAACACGCGTTCTTAAAGAAAAAAGAAGTGCACGAACTCGTACCCGGAGACTGGTTAGCTGAAGACGTATCCAAAGGAAAAAAAGTTCTTCTTAACGCAAATAATACAGGTATTAGCGAGGAAGAAATCGCTTTACTGAAAAAAAATAATGTGTCAACAGTACTGGTAAAAGAAGGAATACCATTTGTACCCAGTTTTCTTATCGCTTACATCCTTGCATATGTGTTATACATACAAGAACTTAGTTTATTCTAAAGATTTGCGTGGTTGATGTAATCACGAATATACTAATTCAATATCTTTTTTCCACTGCGTGTAATCAGGAAGGTCATAAAGAATTATATCAGCAGACAATGAACCAACGGTAAAGACTTGAACTGAACCGGTGCGAAAAAGTTTATTAGATACTGTTTGTGCAGAACCTACATGGTCGATATTACTAAATAATACAGACCGTTTTTTCACATTCCATACCGATCGAAACTGCACCAAGCGAGATGGTTCACGGACATAATAGTATCGAGAAACAACATAGAGCCAAACAGGAAGAAGCACTATTGGAGCTCCAAGAAGAAAAAGGCTGCCCAGAAGCCAACGAACAGAAGCCGTTTTTTTTGATCGAAGGGAAGAAGAAACAACCTGATTACGTGAAAAACAACCAAGTGTTTTGTCAATAGTATCTAGTAATTCATGAGATTGTTGTATATATCGAACAGTAAACCCGTTAGAATAACCAGGTGTTTGTTGATTCGTGTCAGTCTCAACACCGCTTACGCCCCCAATGCTTATGTATAGCTCTCCATCGGAGCAAAAACGATATCGAGAAGCTTCCTGATACTTAATATCCTGATAACGAACAAGAGTGTGCGTAATAACAAAAAAACCAACACGGTGTTCAATATGTTCAGAAAAGAGAGAGATATGGCTTTGTCGATAACGCAGAAAACCACTGAGGACAAAAACACCAAGTATGATGCCTGCAAGCAATATCGCATAGATAAAAAAGAATGAGGCAATAAGCACTGCCAGACCGAGAAATATGTATGCAGGCAAGTATCGAAGAATATGAGAACGAACAGAAGAAGACGATGTATGTACAGAAACAAACGCACTATCTAACGAATATTTCTCTCGAATAAGAAAAAGAACTGAATCGACATCCTTGATGTGTTTAAAAACAATGTTAGGTGCGCTACTCAGACTCATGAACTCAAAAGAAGCAGTTCCCATAATTTGATCCAGCACAGAACGTTTGATCTGAACGCCCACTAATTTATTATCTGAGAATTCTTTAACTGAACGACTGAGAAACGAATATTCGCTGTAAATACCTTGCGAACGAATCTCGTAGCGGGTACAGAGCATTTCAATAAGTCGAGGAACCCATGTGCTTATGAAGACGATAAAGAGACCGATGCCCAGAAAGAGCACAGAGGGGGCGCTTCCAAGCAGGATGACATCAATGATGGCATATACAATAACAATTGTGAAGGCGCTCATCAAGCTCACAATAATCGTGGCTACTGCCCGCGGCACATTCTGTGAGTAAGACTTGGAAACTGAGGAAGATTTCTCCGTATGAACGCGCTGTTTCTTATGGGCGTGTGCATGCAGATTACTTTCTGAAATTTTCTCACGAAGTAAAGGAGAATATTTCTTTGCAAGACCGTCAATTGTTTGTTCAACAACAAGTCCATCGCCTATGAACGGAAAAGATAACGTTCCTGTGCCTTGTGTATGAACTTCAATCGAACGAACATCTAAAAGGCGTTCAATTACTGTTTGCGTGCTCGCGGCAGCAGCAAGATTCTCAGCAGGAATTACAGAGATAACCTGAGTCAAAAATCCTTCAGAATACTCAAGAGCGTCATTATATATAACATATTTTTTGTAGATGGAGTCTACTATGTGGAGAACAAACACACACGCGCTAAGCACAACAACAAAACCGATAAGCAAACCAAAACCCAGATTAATAATAAGTGCTCCAAAGGACGCAACTAACGCAAAGAAGAATACGCCAACAGCAAACAAATTTTGTAGAATAATGGCTGCAACTACAGGAGTACGTTCATGCAGCAATTCTTTTTTCTTCAAAGAAAAACCGTTTTTTTGCAAAAGAGCATACAAATTGGTATATGCTTGCTCTCCGAATAAGAAATGATTCAGAGAAATGCCTACGCCCTGGATACCCGCAGCTTTAATGTGGAGTGAGGACGTACCGAACAATCGATTTCGAACAAACGGTTTAACTAAACGAATTTGCGTAATATTTCGTACAAGAAGTGTCGTTTGTGTACCAGAAAACAGCCCGCCTGAATAAAAAATGATCTTATCTTCTAAAAACACCAAGCGTGTTTTTTTGCACTCAGCGCGTACCTGTGCAGCGAAAAAAGAAAACAACACCCACAGAACAGCCACAATACCAAGTGCATAGCTCAAAGGAAGAAATACAGGCGCTATGAACGAGAGTGCTAGGGTAAGGAGCAGCCCAATATATACAGGCAGCTCAACAAACGATTTGTAATGCGGCAAATACTCAGTCATAAAGGAACAAATTGAGAGGAGATATAAAAAATATGCTCTTATAAATAATTACCTTATCCACACAAACATGATACGCATTCCATTACCTAATCTAGAGCTGTACTCTGTACTCCATCATCCCGTTGTACAAAAGGCTTTATTGGGACAAGACAGAGTATTTGTAGGGAGTTGTCAGCACATATCCATGCAGCCACCCTTTATTCTTTGCGGAATGCACTCCCAAACGAGGGTTATTGGTTCAGATCCCTTGACGTACACAAGAACTGCGCCGATTGGATTACAGCAGTACGTGGACGTGTCCGCTTTTGAGGTACAACCAGCAGATTCTTACACTCTCTGGGAGGTGGTTCCTACCCGTAAGCATCCCTTCAGAAACGTCTTGCCCTCAAAGGAACGAGAGTTTGCTAACGTAGCGTACCTGGCAATACACAAGTCGAAAGAAAATGAATTCTTCTCAGCAGCTTGGTATATGAGTAAAAACGAATAACTTAAAATAAAACAGAGATTCTCATTGATATGACAGAAGAACAATTTTATGCAGATATACTCTCCTTACTCAAGCAAAGCACCTTAACAAAAGAAGAACTGCACAAAAAGAAACTACTCCTTGCAAAGGAATATGGTCTAAAGAAAATACCCTCGGATATTGAAATACTTCTTCGTGCATCTCCACAAGAAAGAAAACAGATAGGGCTTGTAACAAAACCGATGCGTACACAAGCAGGAGTAAGTCCTATAGCGATTATGAGTGCACCATTTGCATGCCCGCATGGAAAATGTACGTTTTGCCCAGATCATTTAAAGGAAGGAATACCGATGAGTTATACTGGAAAGGAACCTGCAAGTATGCGTGGAAAGAGGTGGAATTGGGATGCGTACTTACAAACATTTAATCGATTAGAACAATACGTGCTCATAGGTCATAATCCGCAAAAATGTGAGGTAATTGTCATGGGAGGCACAATGCCTAGTTATCCTATAGCGTATCAAAAACAATTCACAAAAGACATGTTTAAAGCCCTAAATGACTTTGGAGAATTATTTTTTCCAGAGGGGGAATTAGATATAGATACGTTTAAAGAGTTCTTTGAGCTTCCAGGAGATAAGAATGACCCACAAAGACATAAGAACATAGAAGAAAAATTATTTTTACAAAAAGCAAACAATCCTCTTTCGCTAGAAGAAGAACAAAAAAGAAATGAACGAAGTTATATACGCTGTGTAGGAATGACATTTGAAACAAGACCAGATTGCGGATTATTCCCGCATGGAAACCTTATGTTAGAACTTGGTGTCACGCGAGTAGAACTGGGTGTACAGACGGTATATGATGAGAGCTTGCTCATCACAAACAGGGCGCATGACAGTAAGATGAATAAAGACAGTATACATATATTGCGCGATCTTGGTTTTAAACTCAACTTTCATCTGATGCCGGGACTGCCTGGAGCGGACAAAAAACGTATTTCTTATAAGAAAGACCTTGAAGGGATGAAACAAATATTTACGGACGAGGATTACAGACCTGATATGATTAAACTGTACCCTTGTATGGTGATGCCAAATACTCCGTTAGAAAAAGATTACAAAGAAGGTCTTTTTGAGCCGATGGGAACTGATGAAGCACTTGAACTTCTTAAAGAGCTCATGCCAGAAGTACCAGAATATTGTCGTATAATGCGAGTACAACGGGATATTCCCACATACAGAACAACAGCAGGAGTGGACAAGACTAATTTACGACAAATGGCTGACCAGAAAGCAATACTATGCAGGGATATACGAAGTAGAGAAGTAAAAGACCACGTAGTAGCAGAAGAAAACATTCGTATACTGACAAAAACCTACACTGCAAACGGGGGTGTAGAGCACTTTATTAGTGCAGAAGATGTTACCCAGGATCTCATTATAGGATTTGTACGCTTACGATACCCTTCAACAATACCGCGAAAAGAATTTACTCCTCAAACCGCAATGATTCGAGAATTGCATGTATACGGATATAGCACGCCACTACAAAAAGATGGTCTTATACAACACAGAGGATGGGGAAAAAAACTCATGCGAGCAGCAGAAGAACAAGCAAAAAAAGATGGGAAGAACAAAATGCTTGTCATAAGCGGTGTGGGTGTGCGCGCATACTATCAAGATAAACTAGGCTACACCCATGAAGGGCCGTATATGAGTAAAGAGCTGTAACGCTGATACGCGTGCATATTTTTTCGGTCTTTCGGAAAAGTTTATAAGGGCTGGCTCACAGAACAAGACAGAGCATTTTTGAGGTGTGCGATAATTAGGAAAAGATGGTGATTAAAGATCTTCTCAATAAAGTAAACTCTTCTACAGAGAATAAAAATCAAGTGGACTCTTTAAAGGAGAAGCTTGCTAAACTTCGAGGAGAAAAAGAACCTGGCTCACAAATCGTAAAAGAACAATTGCCCTCACAAACAAAAGAAGATAAGGCGATAGAACAACTCGTAGGCGAAAGTGAGGAAGAGCGAAAACAATTTGCACAACAACAAGAACCGACCCTGCGCGTAAAAGAAGAAAAAACGCACCGTCTCATAGCAAAACAAATAGCTGAACTACTGGAACTGACGGCGAATCAAAAAAAGTCTTTAATGGCTTTAGAGCAAGAAAATAAGAAATTAACAGCAGAACTGGAACGAACACAAAAGACGAACCAGGACATACAAGAAAAAATGTCTCTTATAGATAAACGATTAGAAAAATTCATGGGGCTATACGAATTAATAACAAATCAGTATAACCCGTTCTCAGAACTTCAAGATGTGCAACAAGGAAAAAAAAGAACTCAGAATGAATTAACTGCAGAGGCTGCAACGCAAGCACAAAAAATGCAACGAATACAAGTAACTGAGGAACTCACAGGGCAGCAAGAGGATATTTCGTACGAACCAGGTGAAATGAGCTCAGAAAACAAGCAAAAAATACACCAACTCATTACTGAGCTTGGACTCAACCAAGAAGCACATGGTGAAGAATCACGAGAAGGCAAAGAAGAGCATACGACGAACTCATCTGCAGAACAATCAGTCGCTTTAGCACAACAAACAACGCACACTCAAGCACTGAGTCAAGAATTACACTCTCTTTTTGAGCAATTTGAAACGAAGCTCAAAAACCATTTCCAAGAAGAAATGCAAGGAACCCTCACGGAAGTGTTTAGTCAATTAGAAACGGTACTAAACGATGAAATACAACAAGTAGTAGATCACAAATTAAAAGAATTCAAACAATCAGATTCACTTGTGAACGAAGCAATAACCGAACTCGCTCAACTCGAAGAAAAATCCCTGCAGCCAGAACAATACGCTCAGGAAATCACCCCTATATTAGAAACAGTAGAGAGCGTTCAAGAAGATATGCGAACAGTTGCTCCACAATTTTATTTTAAGTTGATAAACGGAACTGTGCTTAAGAATACGCAAGACCTCATACAAGCGCTTCAAACCATGGATGAGCAAACATACGCCTATCACGTAACTGAGTTTCACAACGATTTTGCCGAATGGGCAGAATACGTCCTTGAACACCCTGCTGCGCAGAAATTACGAACTGCCTCTCGAGCAGAAATGATCTCATTACTCCAAGCATAAATCTTTTCGGAGAGTCCGAAAAAAAGAAATATTTATATATGCTCCAATCACAAACCATCTTATACCAGTATAGATAAAGCAACACTGGAAAAGAGTAAAATGGTGTTTGTAGGAAAGAAAGGGGCAGAAAACGTTATTGCAAGTCTGATACTTTTCATAGCGGTAATGTCGCTTGCAACAACAGCAACCATACTTTTTAAGAATTATACTGATTCGAGTGCAACAGCAGTGCAACAGCAACAACAAAGAAGCATCGATCTCATGAATACGCGTATTAGTTTCTCTCTGGTCACCTATGACCAAGGAAGTATTATCGCATATCTAAGAAATACAGGAAGCACCCGTTTTGATCCACAAACAATAGATGTATACGTCGACGGTATTCGCATTCCAAGAAATCAAGGGAATAGAACAATAACTGTTCTAGAGGATACCGATCACATAAACCCTGGAATTTGGGACCCAAGAGAGGAAGTAGAACTGGTTGTCTTTAGAACGTTTAATACAAGTCAAACAAGAACACTAACTATTAGTACAGAAAATGGGTACACAATATCAGAGGTGTTTAGTAGCTAAATGGGATTTGGAACAGTATTTGCAACGTTGTCTTTTATTCTTGTATTTGGAGCAATGGCTGTTTTTGTTGTAAATGTTCAAGAAAATATTATTACCGCAAGTGCAACAATACAAGCACAACACGAAGAATTGCGTAGAGAGCAACTAACCCAAATACGGGTAGAACATATCGAACACACACAGAACAAAGAGCTCTTCTGGATAACCGAATACAAAGATCAATTCGACACAGGAACGCATCAAAATACCACTGCGCCTGGTGATTTTATCACTCTCCCACAAGGAGTTTCATCAGGTTCATACATAAGCAGAATATATGATACCGGATATCCAAGCACGTTTACAACAATTCTTACCACAGCAATAATCCCTCTGGACCCCACAACAGGTTCATCATTATCATCAATACAACCACTTTTTCCAGGTCTTACATCTGCTGTGTATGAGTTTAGTGAAATGCGCTTTGATGGGCCGCCAGTGGGAGCGAGTAGTTTTAATTGTTTCGCACCCGCAAACATAGGTACCATAGGCCCTACAGGTTCGCTTTGTGAAGGAATGCTTATTGTGAGTAGAACTATGCTTCGTTCTGCTGCGAGTTCATTTATTACTATTGGCGGTGATCAGAGTTTTAGTCTTACAGGTCCTGATGGTTTGGAGTATACGTTTGCTGATTCTTCTCGTAATGTGTTTACTGGTCAGGTTACTGATTTGAGCAATCTATTTCGAGGCACTTCGTTTAATGGTGATATAGGGTATTGGGATACGCGTAATGTGGTTACTATGCGTGAGATGTTTCGCGCAGCTAATCAGTTTAATCAAGATTTGAATTCTTGGAATACTTCTTCAGTTACTGACCTGTCTGCAATGTTCTGGGAAGCTTCTTCTTTTAATGGTGATATTAGTTCTTGGGATGTTTCTTCAGTTGCTGATTTTTCTTCGATGTTCTGGTTTGCCACTTCCTTTAATCAAGACCTCTCTTCGTGGGATGTCTCTTCAGCCATAACTATTCGCCGTATGTTCCGTGGTGCAAATCAGTTTAATCAGAATCTGAACTCCTGGGATGTTTCTTCTGTTACTGATATGAATGAATTATTCTTTGGTGCTTCTTCGTTTAATGGAAACATTAGTTCTTGGGATGTTTCTTCTGTTCTTGATATGGAGGGTCTTTTTAGGAGTGCTTCTTCTTTTACTGGTGATGTAAGCTCTTGGGATGTTTCTTCGGTTCTTGGTATGGATTTTATGTTCGATGGAGCAAACAGTTTTTCTGGCGATCTTTCTTCCTGGAACGTAAGTAGTGTGAACAGTATGCGTTTCCTGTTTAGAAGCGCATCCAGTTTTAGTTCTGATTTGTCTTCTTGGGATGTTTCATCAGTGACAACCATGGAAAGTATGTTTCAGGGTGCTTCGACTTTTAGTTCTGATTTGTCTTCTTGGGATGTTTCCTCTATTACAAGCATGTATCGAATGTTCTGGTTAGCAGGGACATTTAATTCAGATATAAGCTCTTGGGATGTAAGTGGGGTTACAGACATGCGTGAGATGTTTCGTTCAGCAGCACAATTTAATCAAGATATTAGCGCATGGTGTGTAGAACAAATACCAACAAAACCAACAAATTTTGATTTAGCATCAGGATTTGCAAACCAGAACGCGTTACAACCAAACTGGGGAGCATCATGTTTTTTCATAGAAATAAACAGTCCAGAACCACTGACATACAGCCTTTCTGAAGTACTCATCAATATCAGCGTGTTTTCACTAAACCCAGTCGACACAATATGGTATGACTGGAACGGAAGCCAAACAATCTATACGCAACCAGAAATTATTTTTTTCCCAGACGGAATGCACACCCTATTTGCGTTCGCAAATGATACAACAGGAGCGCTCGTATCAGCAAATGTCACGTTTAGCGTAGTCTCAGATTGTTTTAGCCCATCAGCGGTGGGAAGCATAGGACCAGCAGGAACGATATGTGAGAACATGCTTATCGTAGATGAGACTGCATTATACTCAGCAGGAGCGTCATTCATGGGAGGAGACGAAAGCTTTAGTATTACAGGGCCTGACGGCTTCGAATACACTTTTGAAGACTCATCAAGAAACATTTTTACAGGCCAAGTCATAACCATGACTGGTTTGTTTGACACAACCACATTTAATGGTGACATTGGTTATTGGGATACACGAAACGTAGTTAACATGGATTATCTGTTTCACTTTAACTCAGATTTCAATCAAGATATTTCTGCATGGGACGTTTCATCAGTAATCGATATGACTCATGCGTTCTCATTTGCTTCTTCTTTTAATCAGCCTCTTTCCTCTTGGGACGTCTCCTCAGTCCAAAGAATGGGTGGAATGTTTTGGTCAGCTTCTTCTTTTAATCAGCCTCTTTCCTCTTGGGATACCTCTTCAGTTATTGAAATGTATAATATGTTTGAAGCCTCTTCTTTTAATCAGCCACTTTCTTCCTGGGATGTTTCGTCAGTTACCGATATGGGAAATATGTTCTCTGCAGCAACAGCATTTAATCAACCACTTGCCTCATGGGACGTCTCATCAGTAACTGATATGCAGAGTATGTTTGCAGGCGCAAGTGCCTTTAATCAAGACATCTCCTCGTGGAATGTAGCTGCAGTAGCAAGCATGCAGAACATGTTTGCAGGCGCAAGTGCCTTTAACCAAGATATCAGTAGTTGGTGCGTATCGCAAATAATAATAAAGCCAATTGGCTTTGATACAAATGCAGGATTTGCTGGACAAACAGCACTTCAACCAAACTGGGGAGGAGCGTGTCTAGACGCATCAGCAACGATAGGAATACAAATACGAACAGCAAACGACATACAAACACTACTATCAAGACCATTTGTTGGCCCGGACGGAACCACAAACACCAGATACGTAACTGCTCAAACAATAAACAGTATGCACAATAATCAACGATACATACAGTATAGAGCACTGTTCACCGCAGATCAAACGCCCCCGCAATTACATAACGTAGCAATAGGAATAAGAAGGAACACTGCACACACAACCATCACTCTTCTGAATACGGGAAGCACAAAGCTTATCCCCGAAGAAACAGACAGTTACGTACGCGCAATAAGAAATCCAAGAGAAGAAACACATCGACACATTACATACGAAAAAGGACTCGACAGAAGATTATGGAATCCAGGAGACTCGCTGGAAATAACCCTCTTTAATCTGACCCCAAGCACCACAGTCACCATACAAAATCAACAAGCACAGGTAACAATACAAACATGATACCAGAACAAAAACAAAAAACAATACTCACTGTAGAACTCGAAAGAGATGAACTGAACAGAACAATAGGAGGAGGGCTTCCGATAAACAGTCTTATACTGCTTGAAGGAACTGACGGAGCAGGAAAAAGTCTTATCGCACAAAGAATGGCATACGGGCTCATAGAGAACAACACAACAGTAAGCTACCTCTCAACAGAATTATCAACAGCAGGATTTATAGAACAAATGGCGAGTCTGAGTTACGATATAAAATATCCAATGCTTGATGAAAGACTCTTTTTTATTAGTCTATTTCCCTATTATGGAAATGGAATGCTGAAAAAAAACTTTCTTGACGTACTTCTAAACAGCAAAAAACTCTTTAGTAGCGAAGTCATTATTTTTGATACACTAAGCTTTCTTCTCATAGATGAGCAACTGAATGCACAAGAAGCATTTGCTTTTCTTACCTTTCTTAAGAAACTAAACAACATAGGAAAAACAGTTATCATATGTGTAGACCCGGAGCACCTTAATGCAAAACTACTCACATTGATACGAAGCAGTGGAGACATCATATTCGAGCTGCAACTACGCGAATTCGCAGGCCAACCAGTACGCGTAATAAGTGTAAAACGGTTTAAACGATCAGGAGGTGACGTAACAAACGCTATACCATTTAGGGTGGAGCCAGGAAAAGGAATGGTAATAGAAATAGTAAGCTTTAGTTAGAAACCATGGTACAACGAAGACACGCTAAAAAAACAGAGGAATTTGCACAAGCACAAACAACGTATCCGCATCTTGCAAAATATCTTGATGAAATAAGTACACAAATGCTTGAACCAGAATGGCACATGGAACTGAATAGAGATATGAAAAACGATCCAAATCCAAATGTTATTTACCCCGTGGGAGATCCTATATTCATTCACATATACAAAAATCCTGAATCAGGTGACATTGTGTACAATGTAATTGAGCCAAGACTTATAGACGAAGAAGAGGAGTTGATGGAAAAAATTATGGATCGAATGATAGAACACGCTCACAAATACGAAGTACCAACGAGAATAGAAGATGCTGGAGAAGTAATAAAAAAAATATTTGACGAAGTAGTAAAAATAACGCCAAAAAAATCAACGATGCACGCAATAGAAAGCAGAATACATCTCACCCAACAAGAATACGATAATATTTGGTACTACATACATAGAAACAGAGTAGGTTATGGGAAACTAGAACCACTCTTTTACGACCCGTATCTCGAGGATATACATTGTATAGGGGTTGGAACAATAAAAACAATTCACAAAATATTTGAGATGGTACATACAAACATAGAATTCAGAAATGATATTGAACTAGACAAATACATACTTGACGCAAGCGAGCGCGTAGAGAGACCGGTGAGTGACGCAAACAGTGTAGTGGACGCTATCATGCCAGACGGTAGCCGTGTAAACTTCATTTTTGGAAGAGAGTTATCCCTGGAAGGAAGCAGCTTTACAATACGTAAATTCAGCGAAGTTCCTGTGAGTATAATACAAATAATTAATTGGGGAACAATGAGTGCACAACTCGCAGCGTATCTCTGGCTCTGCATAGAAAATGGTATGAACCTCTTTGTATGCGGGGAAACAGCGAGCGGAAAAACAACAACGCTCAACGCATCAGCAACCTTTATCAAACCAGACGATAAAGTATTTAGCGTAGAAAATACGCCAGAAGTAACTATGCCACACAAAACATGGCAACACCTTGTAACAAGAGAGAGTGGAAAAGATACAGACGTTACGATATTCGATTTACTCATAGCAGCATTAAGAAGTCGTCCAAACTATATTATAGTAGGAGAGATACGTGGAGAAGAAGGAAACGTAGCATTTCAAGCAATGCAAACAGGGCACCCAGTAATGAGCACGTTTCACGCAGGAAGTCCACACAGTATGATACAACGTATAACAGGACATCCCATAAACGTACCCATCGCGTCTGTAGATAACCTGAATCTTGTACTCATCCAACAAGCAGTAAACCACAAAGGAAGAAGAGTGCGACGCGTTCTCTCAGTAACAGAAATAGAACGATATTACGATGTAGAAAACAAAGTAATTACGCGTGAAGTATTCAGTTGGGACAGCGTAAACGATAAACATCAATTTAGAGGGATGTATAACAGCTATTTACTAGAAAAAAAAATTGCCTTGATGCTAGGATATGAAGATACAAGAGATATTTATAACGAGCTTGCAAGAAGAACAAAAATACTTGAGAAAATGGCAGAAAGGAAAATAGACAACTATTTTGACGTATGGAAACTGATAAGTACATTTGAAAAACGAGGGGAGGACGCACTGCCATTCACGCTTTGAGAATATTCCCATGAAACAATGGATTTATGCAATGGGGTATGAAGGATACGAAGAATTTGTAAAAAAATTCGCTATTCCCATACTCGCAGGGGTACTTGCATGTTATCTCATCCTTCTTTTTTTTGACACCCCTTGGTTTGTACCGTATATATTTCTTATTGTTGGAGTGCTCTTTATTTTCATATACCCGTTTGCGCAATATGAGAAAAAGAAAGTAAATATTCATGAAAATATACATCTCTTCATCACCTATGCCGGAACAATAAGTACACTAGACGTAAATAGACACCAATTTTTTAGTCACGTAAGTAAACAAGAACAATTCGGCTATATTACAGAAATAAGTAAAAAAATACTCTATCTTGCAAAAGAGTGGAATTTGGGATTTGCACAAACAGCAAGAAAACTTGCAAAATTTAGTCCGTCAAAAATACTGGCTGACTTTCTTGATAGAATGGCGGCAGTCTTCGATTTTGGAGAAGACATGGCAGTTTTTCTTAACGAAGAACAAGACGCAGTAATGGCAGACTACGAAAGCCAATACAAACAAAATCTAGAAAACATAAAAATGTTGCAAGATGTATTCATCAGCATAACAATAGCAATAGCATTCGCGCTAGCAGCAGCGCTTCTCGTTCCAATACTCATGGGAATAGATATGATAATTATTGTACAATACGGCCTTCTCGCAGTACTTTTTGTCGATATCATGTTGGTTCTTATGATACAAATGTTTATTCCTCAAGACAGGCTTGCACACTCTCTTTCAATAAAAGATGAAGGAAGTAAGCGAATAACAAAAGCACTTTACATAGCAATACCCATAACAGTACTCCTCCTTGCTTTTCTTTTCTGGTGGGGAGCATTTAGTTTTTTAGTATCAATTACTGTAGCAACAATTCCTCTTTTTATCGTAGGTATTCTCGCACTCCAAGAAGAAAACATTATTTTTGAGAGAGATAAAGCATATCCGCCGTTTATTCGAGCATTGGGGGGAACTATTTATGTACGAGGTGGAGGAGTATCAAGTGCTTTGCGCGCACTACAGGTACACGATTTTGGAGTATTACAACCAATGACATCAGCGCTCTTTAGAAGGCTTCAATTAGGGAGTGATAAAATGGCAAGCTGGCTGTATTTTAGCGCAGAAACAGGAAGCAACCTCATATACTACTTTACAGAAATATTT
>SKHI01000035.1 GCA_007117065.1 Candidatus Woesearchaeota archaeon | reverse complement strand
TATTTAAATGTGGTAAACTGTCTAGTAAACATGGATTTTTATACCTTACAAAAAACAGTACAGAATCTTAACCTAGAAATATTCACCTTAAATGACCTCATTAAAATCACCAATCAAAAAAAAAGCGTTGTTCAAAGTAAACTAACTCTGCTCGTAAAGCAGAAAAAAATATGGAGGATAAAAAAAGGATATTACTCCCTAAATTACATAGAAAATAAATTCTTACTACAAAACGTTTTTACAGAAACATATATCGGATTACACTCAGCACTCGAAATATATCAAAGCACGACTCAACGATTTAACAATCTCGACCTCATAACAAAAAACGTCCTGAATGAACAAAACGTCCTGAATACAAAAATAATGTTTCATAAAGTAAAAGAAAAATTGTTCTTTGGATTTAAAAAAAAACGCATTAACCAAACCGAAATATTCATCTCAAACATCGAAAAAACAATTATTGACTGCGTTTATTTTTCATCAAAACTATACTTAACAGATATTAATGAATTCATACACGCATACAAAAAAGATATCGATATGAAACTGCTGCAAACATACCTAAATAAAATAAATTCAAGCGCCCTAAACAAAAGAATCGGCTATCTTTTAGAATTGCATGAACTTGCTCTAACAGACATTACATTCAACAACAAATACGAAAAACTCAATATAAACAAACTCCCTGAAGGAACAAGAAACAACAAATGGAAACTCATCATAAATGAGGAACTCTAATATGGAACGAATAGAACTGCAAGCATATAAAACAAAACTGCCCTATACCTTAGGGCAACTAGAAATTGATTATTACCAACACTTTATCCTCGCAAAACTATACGAAACATTTAACACACTGTATTTTAAAGGTGGAACGTGCTTACAAAAATGTTACGGAATAAAAAGATTTTCAGAAGACTTAGACTTCAACTACGAAAAAATAGAAATGAAAAGAATAATATCTCTTATTGAATCGCTCTGTAATGCAAAAATACGTGATTATAAAGAAACACGCTTTGGAATAAGCTTTAGTATACGAATTAAAGGAATACTTTATAATGGTTCGCCAGAATCACTGTGTAAGATCACTTTTGATTTCAGAGAAAACGACACCTACAATCCTCCTCTGAAAAAAATGATACGTCCAATATATGCTGATCTACCAAGATATTTCCTCCTCGCATTAGATGAAGAAGAAATAGTGGCTGAAAAAATACGTGCAGTACTCACAAGATACAAAGCAAGGGACGTATACGATCTAAACGAACTGCTCATAAACGGAGTAACAATACACTTGGCGCTCGTAAACAAAAAATTACGTACATACAACAAAACATTCATGCTTACTGAACTAGAAGAAAAAATAGAAGAAAAAAGATCCATCTATGATCAAGAAATGAAAAGACTGACGCATATATACGAAGACTTCAATGCCTGCAAAGAAAGAATACTTGCAAAAGTAAAAAACACAATGCTGCCTACTGAGGGCGCAAGCCATATGCTTGGCCCATAGAAACAATTATTTCTTTCATATCAACGAATTCAGGAGCCCACCCTAATATCTCTTTAGCCAAAGAGTTACTTGCAAACACCACGGCAGGATCGCCAGTCCGACGATCTCCAACAACTACCTCAAATGATCCGTACAACGCTGAAACAACATCAATAGCCTCGCGAACACTCACTGCGCGGCCGGTTCCAAGATTAACTGTACAAGAAGGAACTCCTAATGCCAAAACATGCGCGCGCGCTAAGTCGCGTACATCAACGTAATCGCGTAAACAGGTGCCATCAGGAGTATCGTAATCATCACCAAAAACAGTTATTGATTTCTTATCGCGCACGGCTTCCATTAATAGTGGAAACAAATTCTGGGGATTACGCTCTAAACAAGGAACACGAGAATCATACCCAACAGCATTAAAATAACGCAGAGAAACAACATCTAAACCCTGTAAACGACGATACCAGTCCAACAATCGCTCAATCTCAAGCTTGGTAAATCCATAAAAATTCTCTGGATGCAATGGATGATTCTCATCCAGAGGAGAATATTGTGGTGTACCATATACGGCGGCAGAACTACTAAAAACTAGTCGCGAAACACCAGCAGCAACAGCTGCGTTAAGCAGGTTGATACTTCCGACAAGGTTTTGTTCAGAATATTTTTCAAGAGCAACCATGCTCTCTCCTGCAGCTTTTTTCGCAGCAAGATGAATAATTGCATCAACTGGATACAGAGAAAAAAACTCTTGTACAGAAGATTTATCTAACAATGATCCCTCAAAAAACGGAAACGAAGAAACATTCTTTCTAAAACCAGTGCTCAGATCATCAAAGACAAAAACCTCATGACCTGCATCGCGCAAAAAAAGGCATACATGAGAGCCAATGTAGCCTGCTCCGCCAAAAACACCCACTCGCATGTACAAAAAATAACACTAACACTATATAAAATGAGGCGATTTACGCCTCAATATATTCTTCGGCTTCTGAGTCAAGAACTGCTTGGTTATTAAAAAAAAGTTGTTTTTGTCTGCAACAATTTATTTGTGGCACGTTATTAAGAAAGAGATAAGCTTAGTTTCAAGGCTTTATCAATGCGCATAAGTTGCTGAGGAGTCACTGCTTTTTTCTTAGCAACAATCCTTGTTTTATCAACTGTGAGTATTTGCGAACAAAGCGCTTTTGAATCTTTACTTATCAATACATCAGTAGGATATATTTGTGCTGTTTGAGAAGTGAGTGGAACGATAATAGTAGTAGGTGCGTATCTATTTCCTACGTCATTTTGCACAACAACTGCTGGACGAGTTTTTTGCTGTTCAGAACCAACTCCTGGGTCTAAACGAATAACAACGACGTCACCACGCCGAATCTGCATCGCTCCATTCCTCGTGTACTTTCTTAAGTTCCTCAGCCTGAGCGAGGTATCCTTGCTTTAACTCCTCTTCTTGCGAGTGTTGATTCTGTATTAATCGACGAATGACTTTTTCATAACTTTCTAAGCGAGATATTTTTTGTTCTTTGAGAAGCTCTTTTGTCTCCTGGGAGAGCTGAATACTAGAGATCATGAACTATAGAACGAACTATAGTTTATATCTGTTTCGGAACAATAACCAAAAAAATAGCTCATAAACGCCACTGTATGTGCGCACACCCTTCCTAGAACATATGAGCTGAATCCATCTGCGCGAGTATATCCTCGCATCACCTATTCAAGAAATAGATTCCTAGTTTAAGCAGGCTTCTGAGAAAACCATATATGGGTAGTACAAAATGAGGCGATTTACGCCTCAATATATTCTTCGGCTTCTGAGTCAAGAACTGCTTGCATGTATGCAACAGGCTTAATCTCAGTGACGATCGTTTGGAAAACGACGTGCTTACCGCTTTTGCTCTTAAACAACTTTGTCTCAATAATAGGTTGTTTTTTGAGCTGTTCTTCTTTGTGGTTTGTTAATCCCATACAGGCCATTAGTTCTTTTGTTTTTAGAAGAGTTATGTATACAAACTCGGAAAAAACACTCTCCATGTCAAAAAGTAACGCTTATAAATAAAACAATATTCTCTCTGTATGGACGGTCATAGTGGCGTGGCTCACCCGATCCCATTTCGAACTCGGAAGTTAAGCATGCCGACGTTCTGCCTAGTACTGCGTTTATGCGTGGGAGCGGCAGTTCGCTGTCCATTCTTTTTACAATACACATAAAAACTTAAACAAAATACTCTTTGTATGAAACAGTACTACATAACTGCATCGCTTCTCGCATTTCTCTTCTTTATTCCAACTCTTGCCACTCTGTACACCGATTTTCTTTGGCATGAGGCGCAAGGATACCAAACAGTATTCTGGACTACATTAACATACCAACTCAGCATATTTGTTGCAGTACTGACCTTTACTTTGTTGTTCTTTTTTGCAATACGTGCTTGGACGAAAAAATGCATTAAAAACTATTCCGAACCAGGATATATACCGTTTATACTCGTTCTTGCTGGGCTATTCATCGCTACAACATACGCCCAAAATTACCTCGTTGTTCTCAAATATTTAAACAGCTACGCATTTACCGCAATAGACCCTGTTTTTAACAAAAACATTGCTTTCTATGTCTACCAGCTTCCCTTCTTTGAACTCATAACAGGGTATCTTTTGCTTCTCGCAACACTCGCACTCCTCTCTGTGATAGGTGCATATGTGTATAACTATAAACAAAAACCAGTATACACGATACAACCTGACGGAACACAAACACTAAGCTCGGCGTTTAATTTTCAAATAATACTCGATAAAATAAAGAAACGTGGCTATACGCAGATACTCCTTCTCATAGCACTTATTGTGCTCCTCAACGCAAGTACGTATTTTCTCGCACGGTACCAGTTGTTGTTTAGCACCCAGGGAACAGTATACGGAGTAGGTTTTGTAGAACAACACATACTACTTATCGGATATAGTGTGCTTGTCATTATTGGAATTATTGCAGCACTGATACTACTTTTTAACACCAGAAAAAAAAACGATACCATAACCCTGAGCACAATACTTATCGTAACTCTGGCACCAATAGTACTTACCATCATTGCTTTTGCAACACAGGCAATCATAGTTGAGCCAGATGAGCTTAACAGAGAACTTCCTTTTATAGAACAAGAGATACGACACACAAGAGATGCATTTGGGCTCACACATATTGAGAGAAGAGAATTAGAGGTAAGTGAAGAACTGACTGCAGAACAACTACAAAGACATCAACCAACAATAGAAAACGTTCGTCTCTGGGATGATAGACCGCTTCTGACAACACTAAATGAAATACAAATATTTAGAACGTACTACGCGTTCCCAACAATAGATGTTGACAGATACATGATTGATGGGCAACGAAGACTTGTTATGCTTGCGGCAAGAGAAGTAGATACGAGAGGATTAAGCCCGCAAAGTCAAACATGGGTAAACAGACATCTTGTATACACCCACGGATTTGGTGTAGCAAAAGCAAGTGCGTCTGAAACAACAACAGGGAACTTTCCACAATTGCTCATACAAGACATTCCTCCAAGATCGACGACAAGAGAAATACTCGAGCCGAGAATTTATTATGGAAAAAATACGCATAACTACGTTATCGTAAACACCAAAACTCCTCAACTAGACTTTCCATCAGGTGAAGGAAATGTATTCACTCACTACACCGGAACGGGCGGCGTACTTCTTGATTCTACACTCAAACGACTTGCGTACGCAATACACATGCGCGCACCTCAAATACTCTTTAGCGGCTCAATTACAGATGAAAGCAGAATACAGTATCATCGAACAATAACTGATAGGGCAAGAAAACTTGCTCCATATCTCCTTTTTGATGCAGATCCGTACATCGTAATTGGTGAAGATGGAATATTGTATTGGATACAAGACGCATATACCTACGCAAGCACATATCCATATAGCAACCCGGTACGGTATCAAGGAAGAACGGTAAACTATATACGAAACAGTGTAAAAATAGTGGTTGACGCGTACGAAGGAACAACAACCTTCTATGTTGCAGAACCAAACGAACCTCTTATAAGAACTTTTATGAGCGTATATCCGGTCTTATATAGGTCGTTAAGTGAACTTCCTGCAGGATTAGAAGCGCATATACGCTACCCGCAAGACTTGTTTAGCATCCAAGCAAATAGATACCAAGACTATCATATGACAAACCCAGCAGTCTTTTACAACCGAGAAGATAGTTGGAGAATACCAAACGAAGTAGTGCGCGGAAGAGAACAACCATTGCGGCCATACTACCAAATCATGCAACTTCCTGGAGAAACAGAGGCAGAATTCATACAAGTACAACCATTTATTCCACGTGGAAGAGAAAATCTTATCGGTTGGTTGGCAGCAAGAAGTGATGGAGAACACTATGGAGAGTTACGCGCATACCACTTTAGTAAACAAGAACTCACCTTTGGACCAATGCAAGTTGAAAGCAGAATAGATCAAGATACAGAAATAAGCCAACAAATAACTCTCTGGAGTAGAGCGGGAAGCGGAGTCGTGCGAGGAAATCTGCTTGTAATACCCATAGATAACAGCATACTATACATAGAGCCGCTCTTCCTGGAAGCAAGGGAGCAAGGAAGCCTTCCGCAACTCATGAGAGCAATAGTCGTTCTTGGAGAGAGTGTAGTAATGGCGCCAACAGTACAACAAGCACTTGATATGATAATAGACCCAACAGTCACTCCACCAACAATCAGTACAGACGACCCTCTCATAATAACTGATACTGCTCAGATACAGAGAATACGCGAAGCATTTAGGAGTGCACAAGAAGCACTTAATAGAGGAGACTTACGCCTCTATGCAGACAGAGTAGATGAGCTGGAGCGTTTACTTCAATAAGTACTTTGATAGGCAAAATTTTTTGTTAGAGGAAATAATCCTGTTGGATTAGGAAGCAGAGAAGCATGTTCATATCCTTTTGATATATAAAATTTGATTTGTTCAGCAGTTGAATGGACGTTCACAGATGAACAGTGTTTACGTATTTTATCTTCTAGATGCTGCATTAATGCCGATCCAATTCCCTTGCCTTGTTGATTGCTAGGAACGCCAAGTTGCTGTATGAACCCGTCGTTTTGTGTGTACGAGCCCACTCCAACTACTCGACCTTCAATCTCACAGACCACATAAGTAAACTGTTCGCGTATGTACGGCTGTTTAAATGATCCAGATTCAGATAATATTTTCTCGATACTTGATGTATCTTGAGGGAGCATAGAACGAATAATCATAAAAAATATAATTAAAAGATATTTATAAATTTATTTACTTGTGCGTGATAACTTCTTCTGCTGGGAATCGAGTTTTCGGATGCTTAGCAAAAGCATCATCAGGACTTCTGTATCCAAGAGCAAGAATGGCTGTAGACGTATACTCTTCTAAACCAAGAATACTGTCAAACTGGGCAGGATTAAATCCTTCCATCGGACTAGAGTCAACACGAAGATCAGCAGCAGCGGCCAATGCAAAACCAAGAGGAATATAGACTTGTTTTTGATTCCAAGCAAGAATTTCAGAAGAGTTTCTGCCTGCAATACTGCCCATAATCATATCTTTATATCCTGCAAGATCAAGAACTGAGACGCCTTGGTCCTTAGCAATGCGAGCAATAAACGCATCAACATATGCTTCGTCTATGGTCTTACGAGTTGCAAATACTACCAAGTGTGAAGCATCAGTAACTTGTGGCTGACCAAAAGCCGCTGGACGCAATTGCTCACGAAGAGCAGGGTTGCTAATAACAATAAACTTCCAAGGCTCTAAACCAAAACTAGAAGGGGCAAGACGAGCAGCCTCCATGATTTGTTCAACTAGCTCATCAGAAACCTTTTTTTCAGTGTCGTACTTCTTGGTGGCATAGCGCCACAGCAATGATTCTTTATTTACCATAAGAATACGTGAAGGAAACACTCCTTAAATACGTTTGCTTCTCTTTATCCTGTACCGCTCGTTGCCATTTGTCTTTGTATATTGGCATGCTCCTGTTCGATTAGACCGTTAATACATTTTTTACGCTTGCTATTATTGCTGTTAAACGCTCAAATAGGTTCTGCCCATAGTTTATCACATCTGTATACACCCAATGCCCTATTTTTTCTCGATACGCATACGCTCCAGCATTCTCTTTATGACCTGGACTTCTTTGTTTATACTCGTTAATAATTGCATATAGAGTTTTTTCAACACGAAAAATGCTTCCTTTGGGAGAATTAGGCACATCAATCCAGCTCATAGCAGGGCCGAATACTTATATTTCACATGTCCAAAAAGACTGCCATTAACAATAAGAAGACAACCGTGCTGATACCAATCAGAACAAGGTAATAAAACTTCTTCGTGGCGCGATTCCGATTTGGGACAAATACCTGCAAGATGATACCTTCTTGCTTTGCTCCTATCAATATGTATTTCTTTGTTCATCATCGATGTAAGCAATGTTCTTAGTGTTTATTTTTCTTGTGCATCACTCTCTTTACGAATAACTGCTAAAAAGAATCCCTGGGTGCCATCCCTGTGCGGCCATAAACGAACTGCGTTATGCATGTCATTTCTAAAGACTTTGTTTTGCCAAGAAGAAAGACCAGGGCTGCCCAGAGGAAGAGATACAGGAAGAAGAGAACACCTATCTGGCAGAGTATCAAGAATGTACTCGTTTTCTTCAACTTCTAAACTACAGGTAGAGTATACAAGCAAACCACCGGGACGAAGTACACGAAGAGCAGTAGAAAGTAATTTTTTTTGTATGGTTGTATGGGTGCGCACGTCGGTTGGAGTTCGACGAAATAACCAATTTTTTTCAGAACAAAAATTACCGCTACAAGGGGCATCAAGAAGAACTGCATCAAAGGTGAGACGGAGGTCGGAGACGTATTGTGCATCTTTATGAAACACAGCTGTATTCGAGACTCCGCAACGCTCAAGATTGTTTATTAACGAATTACAACGATACATGTTTTCCTCCAATGCAACAATGCAACCGGTATTGTTCATAAGAGAAGCCAGCTGGGTGGTTTTTGAACCCGGAGCAGCACACATATCAAGAATGCGCAAATCAGACAGAGGGATTACTTGAGAAAGAGCAAGAATAGGAAACATACTTGCAAGTTCTTGCAAATAATAATAGCCTAGCAAGTACTCTTCGGTAGCGCCTAAACTAAATGAGGAAGAATAGGTATATGCAAGAGGAACGTTAGGAACAGCTTGTAATACAACTCCTTTTTTGCGTAAACGAGAAATAAGCTCTTGTTCTGTACACCGTAACGGATTTACTCGAAGGGTAGAACTACGAGAAACAATGGGAATTACATCAGGAGAATCGCCAGTCATTTGTGCGTATCGATACAGAAAAAAATTACTCATCAGGAACCTCAATAACTAATTCTTGCAACGAAGCAGACACCACATACGGATACGAAGTATACTTTGCGATAAACTCTTTTTCAGAAAGCAGTTTTCTATCTTTACGAGCTTGCTCTAGGAGTAATTCTATCTTCTGATAGTGCTCATAGATTATTTCACCAGCACGAGTACTTACGACAATGGACTCCTCCAATCGAGCAACTTGTTTTTGCTGTGCGTCAATGATGCGAGAAAACTTATCTGCAACCTTTTGAGATGAAGAAGCATGTTCCTCTTTTTTTTGCACTACTCGCAATGGATCAAGAAGCGATGAAAGCGCTAGAGAAAATGAATCAACACTCTTGGCATCAGAAAGAACTGAAACAGGATAGGCATATTCTGAGGAATACTGCGCAGCGGTGGTATGTATTAGCTTCTGTAAGGAGGCATATATACTCGAAGGTGATTGGTCAGTTGCATGCAAAAGAATAAGATCTGCATACTCGCGACCAAGACCAAGCTCCTTTGCAAGAACTTGTTGCGCATTGTCCTGAGAGGAAAAAAACTGTACAAAATCTTTTTCTTCAATGGTTTGAATGTCTGGCATAGGGGCAGGAAAGGTATAGATTGCTCCGCCACGAATAATTCGGTCAGCATAAGAAACGTATTCAAACGCACTAATAATTTTATATTCAGGAGTGCAGACGATACAATTACCTTTTCCAAACATCTCAAATAAGAGAATATATTCAGCATCCTTTGTACTTACGAAAAATTCAAGAATACGTTCGCTCCCACGCTGACAAACACGATTAATGCGAGAACCGCCTAGTCGTTTTCGTAAAAACATACAGAAACCACCTGGACGTGCGGGAAAAACTGGTTTGTTATCAGTAAAATAAGCAACTTTACCTAAATCAATAAGAAGATTGGTCCGCAAAGAACCAGTGTACACAGGAAAGAAAAAAAGTGTGTCATCCTGATATACTTTGTTAATACGTCCACCCTCTAAAGAAGAAAACTCTTTCATTAAATGAACGTACTCAATACCGCTTAAGGAACCATCTTTATGCATACAAAGAGAAAGAAAGCAGTATTTATAAGCATACAGGCAGGGAATACGTAAGCTATAGCTATTTAAAAACAGAGAGATACATTTTGTTATAATGCAATATTCAGCAGAGCATCTCAAACGGGTTCCGACTCTTCTCGCCCAAGCAAACGCGCAGAGCAACCAATTACAAACCAAAAGAGCAGAATTATGTGCGCAGATGTCTTGGCAAAAACTAAAAGGACAATTATCGGTGTACGATGCCATACTGTGTGCGATACAAACAGCGTACGCAATAGCGGACGCCGCAGTGTCGGTAGAGCAGACAAATGAAGAACGAACACAACTTCTTCAAAAAGTACAAGAAGAGGCAACAAGAATATATCAAGAATTACTCTACTTCTCTCAAATAAAAAAAACTTGGAAGAAACAAACACTCATTGAATATGAAAAAAAGATTCCTGAGTATGCAGCATACTTCAGAGGCATACGAAACAACTCTCGATATCAACTCCCAGAAAAAATAGAGCGCATCATTAGTACAAAAGACAAATATGCTTCAACAGCCCTTACAAACATATACGCTCTTCTTACGAGCGCACATACATTCACATTTACTCATGAGGGGAAAAAAATATCTGTTAATCGCGCAGAGCTTCAACAATACCTCAGACATCCACAAAGAGAAGTGCGAAAGAAAGCAAGTAACAGTTTTTATAAGACATTCTCTGCTGACGTACACGTACTACATGAAATATATACTGCACTTGTCGGAGATTACGCAGAAGAAGCGCGTATGCGCGGATACAAAAAACCTATAGACATTAGACACAAAGCAAACGAGATATCAATACGCGCGTATGAATCGCTCAAAAAAGCTACACAGAAACAAAATTTGTTTAGGCGATATGTACGAATGAAACAACAGATCTTTGGATATAAACAACTGCATGCATACGACTTGTACGCGACAATACCTGGTTTACCAAAAGGATATACGTATGAAGAAGCAAAAAAACATCTTTTACGAGTATGCAAAGAATACGCTTGCTGGCTTGAACAAGCTGTACAAGAAGTGCATGAAAGCAACACGATAGACGTGTATCCACGAGAACATAAACGACCGGGAGCGTGTTGTTACAATACTGCGCCAGGAGAAAAACCCATACTCATTCTAAATCACCAGACAGACTATGAAAGTTATAAAACACTCGCACATGAAACAGGACACGCAGTACATGACATTCTTGCAGGAGAGAATACTGGGATACAAACACAGCCGCAACTTATCATAGCAGAAACGGCAAGCACCATACTTGAGTACATGGTATTTCTTGACACCATGAAGCGCGCAAACAAGAAAGAGAAAATAGCGCTTCTGTGCGATTACATAGATGACGCTCTTGCAAGCACAGTACAACAACTCGCAATCGTAGAATTTGAAGAGTGGGCGTATGAAGACGCCTTTGCTACACGAACGCAGCGAGATATACGTTGGCAGAGCATACAAGAAAAATTATTTCCTGAAATAACTCCTTCTTCACAGCAGCGCGGATTTGGTTGGATGGGCATAAGTCATCTCTTCGAACAACCCTTTTATTGCTACGCATATAGCTTTGGACTCTTAGCAGCTCTGAGCATATATAAACAAACAACGCCGGAACAGCTAAAAGAACTATTGCGCGCAGGCGGAAGTAAAGAACCTAGAGAGCTTCTGCTTTCGTACGGATTAGACATAGAAAAAGAAGAATTTTACGTACAAGGATACAAAGAAATAGAACTCCTTATTGATACATTAGAAACACTGATTACTGAGACGAAACTACAATAGGACTATGGCCATTCTCTAGCGCTTCACAATAGCAAACATCAAAGATTTCACAATCAAGATTTTCTCGAATTTTTTCCGGCGAATACCCGCGTACCTCCAAGCGCTTTTTTAACAGATCAAGAGGACATTTAACCACATAGCACGCACTCACCACAGAAGAAGGGAGTTCGTGAGACAAATGCCCATCAACCACAGCATCTTCGTCAGCGTACTTGAGAACAATATCTACTAAAGAAACACTGTCCACGACAAAACACTGTCTTTTCTCATCCCACTCAGAAAGCAAGCCATATTCATCACACAATGCAGTCAAACAAACATAGCTTCTCCCTTCTTTTTCTGCAAGTGCTTTGGCAAACGTTGTCTTTCCCACGCCTGGAGTTCCTGTTACAATAATCATATATTCTCTATCCCTCTACTCTTTTAATGAGTTACGCTTACACACGTCTAGTGGAACCACTGTACTTTATAAACTCTCAGGCCTTCGTTTCTGTATGTTCGAAAAACTTCTTGTAGATCTCGAAGATTCCTACCTGTATCCAAAGATTTTTTTTATCACACTCCTTCTTGTAATCGGCGTAGGATTATTTACAAAATATGTATTTAATCACCCCTACATCCTTTTTTCATTAACTGCTTTAGGACTGAGCTATCCAGTAATCTCACACCTTATTAAAAAAGAAAAGCAACTTCTTGCTACCCGAGATACACATTCCATGGCATTGCTTTTGACGAAAGAAGCTGCCGTGTACCTTACAATTTTCTTCTCCCTAACAGCAGGGTTTTTTCTTTTCTTTCGAACAGGGTTTATCCAACACACAGAAGTATACGATAGCCTTGTTCCACAGATAACAGGAAACTTTCTTGCTCCTGATCTCTTCATTCAAATATTATTAAACAATATTGGGGTGGCTCTACTCGCTTTTGGCCTTTCTGTGCTCTTATTTAGCGGATTCATATTCGTGTTAAGTTGGAACGCATCCATACTCGCGTTCTATCTTAGTAAACTTCTGACACAAGAATTCTTTATCCTCCTTTTTATTCTTCCTCACTTGTTATTTGAAATAACAGGATTTATCCTTGCAGGGTTGGCAGGAAACCTGTTCATGTACGGATTTCAATACGAAAAAAAAAATAATCGCTATATACAAACAAGCATATACATTCTTGTACTGGCACTCGTGTTCGTTTTTATTGGTGCAGTATTAGAAGTAAGTTAAAATAATCTTTATACTTGCTTGGCGGGTTGTTGTGAGCGTAACGAAGTAATAATAAATTAATTATGTTGGCTTTTGCCGTAAAACAAAAACATTTAAAAAGAACCACTATATAGAAATTACATCTAGGGGGTTATTTTACCATATGAATCAATATCAAAAAGCATTTTTAGGGGCTATGTTAATTTTAATATTGCCATTAGTTCACGCTACATCGGATTCTTGCTTTAATGCAAGTAATGTGGGCTCAATAGGTTCAAACGAAACAATCTGTGCGGGCATGTTGATCGTTGATAATGCTCTTCTTCGTTCTGCTGCTTCTGGTTTTGTTGGTGGTGATGAGAGTTTTAGTCTTGTTGGTCCTGACGGGTTTAATTATGCATTTGGTTACTCTGATAGAAATATCTTTACTGGTCAGGTTACTGATATGAATAGTTTGTTCCGCAGTACTTCGTTTAATCAAAATATCAGTTATTGGTATACAGGAAATGTTACTGATATGGCGGTGCTGTTTTATGATGCTTCTTATTTTGATGGGGATATTTCCTCGTGGGATACTTCTTCTGTTACTAATATGGGTGCAATGTTTTCTGGTGCTTCTTCTTTTAATGGTGATTTATCTTCTTGGGATGTTTCGAATGCTGTCAACATGAACTCCATGTTTTCTGGTGCTTCTTCTTTTAATAGTGATATATCTTCATGGATTCTTTCCTCACAAATGCGTCAACATAATTTAAATTTTTTCTTGAATGGTGCATCTTCATTTAATCAGAACTTGAGTGGCTTATGTGTAAAGCATATTTTTCACTCTCCAGATAACTTTCTTACTCTAACTCCTATAGAACATATGCGCTCCGTCCAGCCTCGTTGGGGTTCTGCTTGTGCTGTTGTTGATATTGTTAGTCCTCAGCCGCTTACTTATTCTGATTCTTTTGTTTTGGTTAATCTTTCTGTTTCTGGTTCTCATGTTGATAGTGTGTGGTTTGATTGGAATGGTACTGTTGTGCCGTATTCTTCTCCTGTGTTTGTTGATTTCCCTGTTGGTACGCATACGTTGTTTGCTTTTGCTAATGATACGTTTGGGAATGTAGATTCAGCTAATGTTACTTTCACTATTACTCCTGATTGTTTTGATTCTGCTGCTGTTGGTTTGATTGGTCCTGTTGGTAGTGTTTGTGAGGGTATGCTTGTTGTTGATAATGCATTGCTTCGTAGTGCTGCTTCTAGTTTTGTTGGTGGTGATGAGAGTTTTAGTCTTGTTGGTCCTGACGGGTTCAATTATACATTTGGTTACTCTGATAGAAATATCTTTACTGGTCAGGTTACTGATATGAATAGTTTGTTCCGCAGTACTTCGTTTAATCAAAATATCAGTTATTGGTATACAGGAAATGTT
>SKHI01000044.1 GCA_007117065.1 Candidatus Woesearchaeota archaeon | reverse complement strand
TTTACCACAGATGCAAACGAATTTATCCCACAAGACACAGACGAACTCTTCTGTAGACTTGCAACAATAGCAAAGACAAACGAGTTTACAATAATCATACACCAGACACTAGACGGAAAGAAACTAGCAGACAAAGATATAACATTTACCACAATAGAAGTCGCTACAACTATTGAGTATCTTAAAACACTCTATACAGCAAAAGAATGGATATTGAATGAGGAGTAAATAAACTCAGCATACAGTTAAGCAAGTAAAGTGAAATAGTAATGAAAATACAAGGAAAACAAACGAATATTTAAACAAATACATATTGTGACCTTTCATGAGTGATACTGATTCGTCAGACATATACGAATATATCTTACAAAACCATCATCAGAAAAGCCCTAGAACTGAGCAGTACCAATGTATGCTAGTTACTATACCAATTACGCTCATCAAGCAGTTACTTACCAATAATTATCGATTCGCAACTGAGAAAAAAGAACTTACACAAAATATGAGACTTACCGGGATGTTGCAAGACCCAGTACTAAGTCTAAATCTCGAAACAGGAATAACAACACTAATTGATGGGGAGCATCGACTGATCAGCGCCATAAAAGCAGAACTATCTGAAGTACAGTTTTCAGTCTATATCAATCTAACAAAAGAAGAATATCTTGGAATGCAGATATCAAGTAATGCGCATAAAAAATCAATACCCTTTTTTGAGATATCAGAAAAGATAGCCATACTACAAGAAAAAAAACCCGATATAAGTCTTGAGGATATAGCAAGATTAGTTAAGCTCACAACAAAAACAGTAGAGAAATATCTCCTATTTGAAACACTTCCAGAAACTATAAAACAAGAGTATCGAGATGGAGCAGCAAACATACCGCTAGACGCACTCATTTTTGCACAAAAAACACTTCCTGAAGATAAGTTACGCACATTCTATGAACGCGCCTCTGAAGAAAATAAAACGAGAATAGGAGATAAACAAAGAAAAAAACTTACGCAAGCAGAGTTGAAAAGAAAGGTAAGGCGCCTAGCATACCAAGATGACGAATCACTGGTAATGAAGATACAGAAAGAATTTCCCCGTGAGAAAAAAGTACGAAAAGAAAATCAAGAAACTATTCGGAGATTACGAGAATTTATATCATTATACGAAACAACAGCACACCTTGCAGAAATTCTTCCAGAATCACAAATAATACAAGAAAAAGTAAAAAAAATAAGGGAAAAAACACTCAAACGATTAGAAGAGCGCATACAAACCTACACAGGCTTTAAACCAGAAAAATTTCGCCAAGGGTTTGAAAAAATAGGCGGCCTACAAGCACAAACAAGCGGATTGAAGGAACTTTTTAAGAAATATAGCACGCCAAAAACAGAATATATACCGATAGATCACATTCAGGAAGGAGAAAATATACGAAAAACCATTAACACCTCAGAACTTGAAGAATTATGTCAATCAATACGGGAACACGGGCAAATACAATCAGCAATCGTTAATCGTAGAGAAGATGGAACATATGAAGTAGTAACGGGTCAACGAAGATTTAAAGCAATACTAGAAAATAATAAATCTGAAGAAAAAAGGATAACATACTTTAAAGCAAAAGTATATGAAGGTTTAAGCGAACTTGAAAAATATGTTTTACAAATAGCAGAAGATATTCACAAACCAGATACTAAACTGGAACGAGCAACTAGACTATATCAACTGTATGAACTCAAAAAAGAGCGGGAACCAAATTATACAAAAGAACAGTTTTTAGAAGAAAATAATTTATTAGGGATTAAAGATCGTATAAAAGAATTTGAATTTAACTTCTTAGATGAAACGCTCAAAAAACTTGTAACAACAAAAATAATTTCTTTTGATAGAGCATTTAAAATCGCTGAGGAATTAAAACCCCTTGAAGAACATCAAGAACAAAACACTACTGCTCTGAAAAATGAAATACTATATAATATTGTAACAAAAAAAATGAGTGATCGTAAAATAAAAACGTATGTGCAAGATAAAGTAAAAGAGTTAAATCAAACAACACTATTCGCTGTCAAAAACGACTACTCAAAAATACTACAGATGCTGGACCACGAATATGAAAGATTTTTCTCATACTTAGAAAATAACATAAAAAAAGGGAACACACGAATATTTAATAGACAACCACTCTATGATTCACTAGCGAAAGTATACTTAGTACTGGAGAATAAAGATGAATAATATAAATGTAAGGAAAGACAGATAAATACTAAAATACTTACACAGATATGAGCTTGCCATTATTTGAAGAAAAAAAACCTGAACCAGAAGTTGACGATCCAATAACACAAGAAAGAAAACGATTATACAAAGCAATACAACACATCCCGCACAGAATTGGAGTGCACGCGGGAAAAGGGGGAGTAGGAAAAACCTTTCTGAGCACACAACTCGCCCTCCTCTACACCCGAGAAGGAAGACAAGTAGGCATAATAGACGCCGATGTTGACTGTCCAAACGTTGCAAATACATACAATCTAGAACAAGACATGCTTGTTAATGCGGAGGGAAAACTCATCCCCGCACAGTATGAAAAAATACGAATAGCAAGCACCGCCTTCATGCAAAAACCAAATGAAAGCTTAATTATTCGCGGACCAATAAAGCACCGTTTACTCACGGATTTCATAGAAAAAACTGCTTGGGGAGAATTAGATATTCTTCTTTTTGATTTTCCACCAGGAACAAGCGACGTACCACTGTCAGCAATGCAAGTAGCCAACCTGACAGGAATACTTATTGTCACAACACCACAAAAAGAAGCTCTACAAGACGCGCGCAGAGCAATACACATGGCAAAACGAATAGGAACGCCAATTATAGGACTTGTAGAAAACATGGCTGGACCAGTATTTGGAGAAGGGAAAGGAAAAGCGCTTGCAGAAGAACTCAATATCCCTTTCATAACAAGCATCCCTCTGAGCAAAGAAATAAGAGAACAAGCAGAGCAAGGAAAACTTGCAATACAAAATAAAGAATTATTACGGATTATCTAAGTCAACGTCGCCATGAACAACACATTGACACGCAAGACGGTGCTCAGGCTCTTCAGCACCAAACATTTCTAAAGTATGACCTTCTTCAGCGTCTTTTGGAGAAAGATTCTCAGATCCGTTTTTCACAGAAACAATGCACGTTCCACAAATACCATTCGTACACCCAAAAGGAATACTGCTACCAGCATCTCGACAAACATCAACTAGTTTAGCACCATCGGCAGCATCATATTCAATACCATCCATTTCAAAACGAACCTTAGCCATAACACAGCAAAAGAAGAGGGCTTCTTATAAACGTTACGGAAAATGTTAGCTACACGTGTAGAAAAATTAGCAATTGAACACGTTATTATTCTCACATAACCAAATCATACGCACACCTCATGTTTTAGAGAATAGCTAAAGTTCTACGCAAACAGTATAAGTGAAAAAATATGATAAGAAAAAATAACCTCATAACATATTTGTAATTCTAAATGATTACATCTCGATCGAAACCAATTAATCTTCAAAATGAAACATATCAAAAAAGTCACGCAGTTTACAAAACGATTTATCTATAAGCACATTTTTATATGAATAAAAAAATATTCATTATATGAAAGAAATAGTTTACAAAGGAAAAATTACTGCTATCGAACAAGAACACGTGCAGATAAAAAACAAAAAAAAGATTTTTGAAAAAGCATTCAGAAGCCCTGGTGTGCGCGCAATCATTGATAACGGAAAAGAAATACTTCTTTCAAAAGAATACCGACACGAATTAGGAGGTTTTGATTGGAGACTTCCTGGAGGAAAAGTGTTTGATACATTAACAGAGTACCTCTTGCACAAGGAAAAAGATATTCTGCCGTATGCAGAACAAGCGACAATACAAGAATGTAAAGAAGAAATAGGAATTACTGTTCGCAATCCTAAATACTTTGACAAAACAAGTCCGGGAGCGACAATTGAATGGATACTGTATTATTTTGTCATTACAGAATTTGAAGGGAAACACGAAAATCAATATACAGAAGAAGGAGAGCAAACACGTCCAAAATGGATCTCATATGAAACAATCAAAGCATGGTGTATGAATAAAACTATACAAGAAGAAGCTACAGCGATACAACTCCTCAGATATCTCGCACAAAAAAACCCGTAACCCTATAAATAATCACTGCCTCCCAGATAGTATGTACGCAATAGAGATAACGGGACTTACAAAAAAATATGGTTCCTTTACTGCAGTAAACAATCTTTCTTTGAGCATACCTAAAGGAATGTTTTATGGATTACTTGGACCAAACGGTGCAGGAAAAAGCAGCACCATACACTGCATTACCGGACTTGCAAACATAACACAAGGAACTATAAAAGTTCTAGGCAAGGATGTTGTTACAGACTATCAAGAAGCAAGAAAACTCGTTGGACTGAGTCAACAAGACATTCATATAGACCCTTATTTTACCATGGACCAAGTCCTCGTATATCAAGCAGGATACTTTGGCATACCTGCAGGAGAAGCAAAAAAGAGAGCTGAAAAACTTCTCAAGCAATTTGGTGTATGGGAAAAACGAAACGAGATATACAGAAAGCTCTCAGGAGGAATGAAAAGAAAAGTGGAGATAGCAAAAGCGCTCATTCACAAACCAAAAATACTCATTCTTGACGAACCCACAGCAGGATTAGACGTGCAAACAAGAAAAGACCTGTGGGAGTTTATACGAGAACAAAACAAACAAGGACTCACCGTAATACTTACAACACATTACCTCGAAGAAGCAGAAGCGCTATGTGAAAAAATAGGAATCATAACCGAAGGAAAACTACATATTGAAGCAAACACACAAGAACTAAAAAAACAGCACAAAAACAAGAAATTAGAAGAAATATTTCTTTCACTCACGGAGAAAAAACAATGATAGGATTCTGGACACTCATAAAAAGAGAAACAATGCGTTTCTTTCAAGTACCTAACAATACTATACTTCCAGTACTCGTAAGTACAGCACTCTATTTCATCATATTTGGAGTAGCATTGGGAGAACGCATTAGTACAGGAAGCCCGGAGGAATACCTCATATTCCTGATACCTGGACTTATTATGATGAACATGATAAGCGGAGCGTTTAGCAATCCTTCAGGAAGCCTCTTTGTAAGCAGATTGCTTGGGTACATAAACGATGTATTACTCAGCAGTTTAAGCTATAAAGAAATAGTCTCAGCATACATTATCGGAGGAGTAATTCGTGGAATAGTATTGGGAATAATAACATGGATCACCGGACTATTTTTTGCAACAGTAGGAATACACCATCTCGGATGGTTCCTTCTGTATAGCATATTGACTTGTGTAGTATTTGCTTGTTTAGGAATATTGATTGGTTTGTATGCAGAAAGAAATGACACTCTTAACATACCAAGAAATTTTGTAATTACACCGCTCGTTTTTTTAGGGGGGGTGTTTTACAGTCTGGAAGTAATACCTGAGACACTCAGACAAATAACGCTATACAATCCATTGTTTTACATGATAAACGGGCTACGGTACTCAATGACAGGAACAGCAGAAGCAAGTATCTGGCTAGGAGCAATCTTACTTATCGCACTGAGTACTGTGCTCATACTTCTGTGTACATATTTATTTAAAATTGGTTGGAAACTACGAAGTTAACGGGAACGCTCCCAACGCATCCAAGCAGATGCTAGTAGGGGAAACGCAATTGACGCATCGCAAGAAACACGAACATGTAAAGAGTCCTCTTGTAATTTACTCCAAGTAATCGCTTCTTCAGAATTCCCTCCAGAATCGCTCCCATCAAATTCTTGAGCAGTAGTAATATTTACAAGATAATCAAGACCATCACGCAAAATATTAGCATTTAATACATAATGCTTAGAAACGCCACCACCAAGAAGAATGGCACCAGTTTTTTCGCTATTAAGAGCTAGAGAAATAATTTTTTTATTCTCATTAGCAATATCTAAAACAATAGGTTTTTGCGCGTGCGTGCGAAAATACAATATATCTCCAAAGGCACCATCTTGAATTGCAGGACAAAAAACAGGGATATCATTACGTGCAGCCCAGGTAAGAATGCTTTCATCAGAAGCAAGTTTTTCACCAACCAAACGCAATAAATCAGATACACCAATACCGTTTTTCTCAGGAAATATTTCGTCAAAAAAAGGAGAGAGAAACTGGTCAAGTTTGGTGTAGCGAGAAGTAGGAACAAAAATATTACCTATTCGATGAACACCAGAATCACGCAACAATTTTCCTGGAGAAGAAAAAGAACCAATCTTAAAATCACCAAACGTTTTTGCGATATCTTCCTCAATACCTCCAGCAGAAGTAACAAACGCATCAATAAATTTATGCTGTACCAAGTAACGAATAATATCTCTATTACCAGAACTTATCTGATTGCTGGTACAAGAAAAAAATATTGTTGCGTTCTCACGACGCATCGCTTTAATAACTTCGAGTGAGCGTGCAAGATTAGTTGCCTGAAAACCAGTAGATGCAAAAGAAGAAAACAGTTGATCGATACAAACATCCATCGAAACATCAAGGCCGCGCACTGAAGGATATGAATCTAGCTCTTCGGTTGTTTGAGGCCTATTTCTCCACGCATCTACAGGATCACTCATGAACGAGTAATACTTGTGATAATAACATCTTCAACAGGCCAGTCTTGATGAAACCCACGAGATGAGCTATCAACAGAAACAATTTCATCAACAACATCCATACCAGAAATAACGCGTCCAAACACAGCATACCCATCATTGCCAGGGCCTGCATTCAAGAAGTCATTATCAACCACATTGATAAAAAATTGTGCAGTAGCACTGTTAGGATTATTTGTTCTTGCCATAGCAAGCGTTCCTCTGTCATTGCGTAAAGAAGGACTTGTTTCTAGACGAATAGGTGCATGCGTATCTTTCTGAGTACCATCAGGAGTAAATCCTCCACCTTGAATCATAAAATCAGGAATTACCCTGTGAAAGACGGTGCCATCAAAAAACTGCTCGTCAACATAACGAAGAAAATTCTCTGTCGTCACAGGAGCATCCTGTGCAAATAACTCTGCGGTAATAGTTCCTTTATTGGTTTCAATAATAATAGTAGGGTTTTCCATTGTAGTACCTGTACATCCTGCAAGCACGAGAAGCGCGCACAAAAGATAGTATTTCATAACACAAACAGAAGCGAGGGTTGTTTATATGATTGACGATTTTTAGGAGGAAAAAGTTATTGCGAAATAGGAAAGAATACAAATTTGCATTCTTTATAATAGTATAATACTTCATAATCTTGTATATATTTCTCGAATGTTGTTCAGAGTTCTGCAATAAATTTTCTTAATGCAACGTCATTTATTAGTTGAACCTCTAACTCAAGATCAGCATCATTAATTAATTCATTTAAATCGAGTATTTTAGGATTCGATGAACAAAGAGAACCAAAAATTATCTTTATGAAATACCACCAAGCAAAAAACAAAACAGCCATATATTTATTCAACCGCAAAAAAAAGAAGCCTTATGGATTACATTCTAAACTGTATCTACATAAGCATTTAAACAACAAACTATATAAACTATAATAACTATAACAACTATAGTATGGCATCCACCATTCAAATTAGTAATGAAACAAAGGCACTCATCAGTAGTTTTGGCTCCAAGGAAGACACCTATGAAGAAATTATTAAACGCATGTATGCGCTTGCCGTTAAAGAACAACTACGACAATTTCTTCTCAACTCAGAGAATACTATGACCTTACAAGAAGCTAGAGAATACATAAACAGTTAAATGGTGCGCATAGAGATAGTAACTTCATTAGTAAAGGAAATTAAGGAAAAATTCAATAAACAAGAAGCAAATAACATAATTGACCTTATAGAATCAGTTCATGAGCAACCAAAAAAAGGAAAGCCATTAGGAGCCATAGGAGGAATTCTTATCAAAGAACTCAAATATAAAATCTTTCGAATATACTTTCTTGTAGAAGGACACAAAATAAAATTTTACACAGAAAAAGAACTTGTAAACACACTTATGCACTTTGTACGTAGAGCACACAAAAAACACCAACAAAAAATAATACAAGAAATTAAAGAAATTCTCATAACAATAGGACCAGAAGGATTCACCTGAAGAATACTTCAGAAACTAAAAAATACAATAAACATTACTTTAATCATTATCAACTCTTGGTGCAAGTATAAAGCCCAGGTGTATCTTATTGAGTACTCTGTACTCGAGTTTTATTGGATGATTGGTTTTGTAGTGCAGAGTTACTTTATCAGCTATTTTTCCTGCTGAAACCATCTTCTTAAGATATTCAATGCTGTAGCGAGCAATAACAGGCGTTTCTTCTCCATCTTGGATAACTATTTTTGTATCATTATCCTGAGGAATATCTATCGTTACTTTACTTAAATCGCCTTCTGCGCGCACAGATAATAATTTTTCCTGTGCTACAAGTGCGATACTCTCTGCCACAATGTGTGCGTCATCTATTGCATTACTTAGTTGCTGACTAAACAATGTTACAGTTGTGGAAAACTTGATGTCTGGAACAGATTTTTGTTCACCATCAAGTTCGATAAGCGGCAGATTAAATGTTCGTGTAACACTTCCTTTTATCGTTACCTCGAGGCGATCTTCTTTGGTTTCTAGTGTAATAGTATCCGTCGAACCAACTCTGCGAAGCACTTGCTTTAAATTCATCAAATTAATTGCAAGTATTTCAGTTTTATCTACAGTATACTCTGTAAAAGCACTTGCGAGCAGTTTAAAATCAACCATTGCCACCGTAGCAGGATCGAGAGCAATGAGAGAAAAACTTTCTTGGGAAGCAATAAAACGCGCTTCAGAAACTAATTCTGATATAATGCCTATTGAATCTTTTAGTAAACTTGTTTCGGAAAGAGTTAATTTCATTACCGTATCAGAAAATATACGCGTATTTAAAGGTTATGTGTGCTCTACTCAAAAAACTTTTCTGGTGCCTAACTATTTTATCAATGTAACACGATCGCCCTCACGAAGATCATGAATATTGCTTGGTTCAATTGCCATCTCACGAGCCAAATCAATAAAAGCATGCGTCATATGAGAAACCCCGTGATTAGGGATTACATGTAAGGGAGAAAGAGTTTCTAAAAGGAAGCGAATATCTTCTTTTGAAGCATGACCGGACACGTGCACCTCATCGAAAACACGAAGGCGTCTTTGATGCATTCTACGTAAAAGATCTTTTCTATTAGCAATAATGTGGGGAACAGGAATTATTTTACTAGACAAAACCACGATGTCATCCTGTTTAAACTTAAACGGATATTGACCGTCAAGTAATTTAGAAAGTGCTGCCTTAGGCTCACCCATATGTCCAGTACACACCACAAGAAAACCTGACAAATCTTTATTCTTCTTAAAAAACGAGTTTGCCTCAGAACCATATTTTAAAATAAGAACTGATTCAGGAATATCGATTAAACCAGTTTCTTGAGCAGCTAACAAATATTTTGCCATGCTGCGACCAAGAAAAACAACCTTGCGACCCATAGCCTGACCCAAATGCATAATTGAATACAACCTTGCAACATTACTCGAAAAGGCACTTACAAACACTGCTCTGTTTGCTGTATTCGTTTCTAGAAGGACTTCTTCGAGAAGTTGACGTGCAACTTGCTCAGAAGGTGTCTTTGCAGGAGCAGGCGCATAGAGGCATTCACCGATGTGACAAATAACCTTTCCTTGCAACTCTTTAAGCCTCGCTACATCAGGCGGCAGCCCAAGAGTAGGATTATTATCCAACTTATAGTCATTATCAATTACAACTATGCCATGGCGCGTATGTAGTGCCACCATGGCAGTATCAAGCGTGCTGTGCGTACTACGAATAAATTCAACCTTCACAGCACCGACATCTAACGAACCTCGAAACGAAACTAATTCGTTTGGCAAGTCCATATTGTTGTCAAGCAATATCTGTTTCAGTAACGCAATTGTGAATGGCGTACCGTAAATGGGACAATCAAAAAGATGCGCCAAATATGGAACGGCCCCGATATGATCAAGATGCGCATGCGTAAGAATTATGCCTGATACGTTTTTCTTCCAATCTCGAATAGAGCTCCAATCTGGAATTGCTCCTGCTTTTCGAAGACCAGAAACGCTTTTTTTCTGCAAGTCTTCAGCGCAATCCTCATTATATCGAATATAATGATCAAGGTGCAATCCAAGATCTATAATAAATACTTGTTCATCGATTTTTATAGCAGTCGATTGTCTGCCAATCTCGTTAAACCCGCCTACCGCAGTTATTTCTAAGCTCATGAACCATCTAAGAGAACAAAGTTTATTAAATTACCTAAGAGCCCTAAAAATAATCAACATACAAAGATCAAGTATGTATGCTAAAAAGCATTTAGAACAATTCTAAACCGATAATTTAAGAAAACAAGCACCAGTCTCAGCTAAAAAACTACATGCATAAACAAATTTTGACCGACTAATAAGAGTTATTAAAATCAAGAATTATTAATCTCAAAGCCGTATAAACGCATAATCTTAAAATAAAAAAACGCATAAAACAATACACAGAACGATTCTAAATGCATAATTAAGATGATTTTAGTAATTAAAAAGCAATTTTTCAACAAAAAGAAACAAAATAAAAGAATAAGATTTTAGAAAGATGCTCTAAAAGAATAAAAAAATAGACTGCCTTAAATCAATTATTATCGATTTTCAGAGCTTTAAACAAGATAATTTGATTTCAAAAAAATTTTTTAAAAACCATTTACAGCCATTTTAAGACCATTTTTTACACACAAACAAAGAAAAATAGACGAAATAATACATAAGAATACAAAAAAGAGCCCTAAAATCAGCAAAATATAACACCAAACAGACCGTTAGCATCAAAAAAAATACGAATGTAAGAGCAGTTTAAATCAACAATTATTAATCTTTAGAGCCTATAAAGCCATTTTAAGAAAAAATAGTAGCTCATTCAAACACCACTCAGAATGCTTTAAAACACATTTTACGATAAAATAATACCAAAAAATAGTCGCTTAACAAGGAAAAATCAAGAAAATAAACAATTTAAATATATCAAAACTAGAAAACACCTAGAAAGCACTGTGAAAAAACTTGAATTAAACAATACCTTAAATCAATAATAATCAATCTCCAGACCTTAATAAGCCATAATTCAACTTTCTAAATTAATTTAAAACATTGATTAGAACGCTTCTAAAGGCATTATAAAGAATATGTGCGCACTATTTGACACAAAACAGTTGCTTAAACACTCACAAAACCACTCAACGAGGCAATCCATGGTCATTTAAGGCTAGATGAAACAGTAGTTTATATTAATAATTATTACTTTATACGCGTTCTAAGCTAAATATACGCTTTTTTGATCAATGAATTAAACAGCACTGAGAATGCGTATAAACGCAGTATACAAAAGCACTATAGAAATAGTTTTTTCAAACTAGTTCGAATAAACTGAAAAAAAAAATGAGGGGAGAGGGATTCGAACCCTCGAAGACCTACGTCACGGGATTTCTCCGTCATCAGTTGCACACCTCGGCACTCAAAAAAAACACTTGAGCCCCGCCCCTTTGACCGCTCGGGAATCCCCTCGAAAATAAGAAGAAAGACTATAGGTTATTAAGCTTTTTCTCAATGTCAGCAAGTTTTGCTTCAAGAATATGAATCTCAGAAGGAAGCTTTTTTGCGATTGACTCTTTCTTCAAAGGAAGCTCTTTTTTTACAATAACAGACTTAAATGCGTGAATAAGAACAGATTCAGGAATAGAAGTTCTCTCAGAAAGCACAGAAATATCTATTTTTTTAATATCTTCTTCTGAATGTATTCCAGCTTCATGTAATTTTTTTATGCGAGCAGGACCTAAACCAGGATAAGCAGATAAATCAAACTGTTTGACAGCAGTCTTTGGTACATCTGCAACCTGCTGTTTGTGTGAAGAAGTCATATACTTAGAAAGATGTTTTCTTACTGAATGTTTATTATGCTCTGGAAGATATTTTTGTAACAATAAAAGATTTTTATTCATCGAAAAAATGTTCTTTTGAAAATCCAGCAATAATTGTTTTTGCTTTTCGCGCACCGTTTTTATTTCTTCAGACAATTGCAATACATGAAGTCCATCTTTAGCACCATTTAATAGATGTCGTCTCAGATCAGAAGGATTCTTTATGCCTACAAAATACGGCGTTTCCTGGTTCATATTAATATATCCTCATTTACTCGCTTAATATGCGTACTTGATTGCTGTAAAAGATTTTTTAAATCAAAAAATAGTTTATGTTCTTCAGTGCGAAGAACGTGTAAATCCTTTAAGATAAGTTCAATATCGGAAAAAGAATTATGAAGTTCATCTAATAAATGCAATATCTTTGCTTCATTTGCTATTTTAATAAATACAGGTATGGTCATCGCTGGAAAATATCTCCGTCTATTTTAATTAAATCATTTTGAACTTGTTCAATCTCTTTAATTAATAAGCCGAAATTCTTATCTTCACTCTTTCTCTCAGACAATATTTTATCCAAATTAGAACCTGCAGCTGTAAGTTGTGCCTGTAAATCTACCAAACGTTTTTGAACATCCTCATATGTCTGTATATCTATGTATAGCGAATCAGAAACAGCATTTGCTGGCATCTTGGTAGAAACGACTTCTTCTTGCGCAGAAACAGTTTCTTTCTGGGCAGAGTTTTTTGCCTTTTGATGAGACGAGAAAACCGAATCATCAATATCTATTTCAATTTTTGGAGTCTGAGTAACAGCAAGAGGTTTTTGATACGTTTCTTCAACACTAGCTCGAGCTATTTTTGTTTGTGAAACAGAGGTAGACGAAAAAGGAGAGGCCTCTGATTGAGATGAATCAACAATTGGCTTAGGCTGAACCGAAGAATTTTTCTGCGAGGGTGATTCGGAAGCCCCTGTGTTCTGCTCAATGGCTTCAGAGGATTTTTTAAAAGAATTATTTTGATTGGTAGGCAAAACAAATTTATCGATATCAAATTTGTTAATCGCAGTATCAGGGATGTTCTGATCGACTACCTGGCTCCCCTCGACAGGCGGAACATCTGAAAAAACTTCTCTTATTTTTTCGCGAGAAATGTCAGAATGCACATGAGAAGGTTTTTGTGATTCCGAACTGTTTTCAGAGTCTTCAGACAGCTCAGGCAGCGTCTTTTTTTGTGGAAGATCGCGAATAGAGCTTTGTTGAGGCGAGGGAACAGAATCAAAATCTGGGAGCGGAGGAAGTGAAGGAGAAGGAGGAGGTAAATCAGCAGAGGAAGAAGGCGCACTCTTTTGTGTATTAAAATCAGCGTTAAGCTCGGAAAGCGGAGGAGGAGGTAAATCTACCTCAGAAGATTTTTTTAAACCTAGCTTTTTTAGAAAACTCATATACTCACCTAAACATATTAACACGCAACCCTATTTAAATGTTTCCAGAGCGTGGAAGATATATTTATATTTTAGAAGGGATTTAGAACAATTTATGAGTATTAGTAAAGCTGAAATTAATGAAAAAATCGAAGAAGGATGGATCCGTTGTCTTGTAACATTTGAAATCGTTGGAAAACCAAAAGAACACGTTGAACAAACGATAGAATTGTATATTCAAAAAATCCTTGAAGATAAAGCTATACATGTAATCGATACCCATAAAGAAGAAGCGACAGAATTAGAAGATGAAAACGAAGGATTTTTTTCTGCGTTCTGTGAAATTGAAATGCTCCTAAAAAATGTAGAATCAATAATGCATCTATCCATAAATCTTATGCCAGCATCAATAGAAATACTTGAGCCAAGTGAATTTAGTTTTTCTGGACTAGACTTACAAAACTGGTCAAACGACCTGCTAAGTAGACTACACGAAATAGCACAGCAAGTACGAAACGAAAAACAAAAATCGACGTACGTTCAGAAAACACTTTTTTCCTTAATAGAGAACTTTGTTGTTGTACTCCTTGGAACAGGACCTAAAAAAGCAATAGAATTATCAAAACTAACAGGAATCGAAGAAAAAAAAGTGGAAGAAATCCTTTCTGATATGAAAGAAAAAGGACATGTTCTAAAAGAGGGAGAAAATTGGATTCTACAACGAAAAGAAAAATAGAAGCCATTTTATTTGCTTCGGGAAGATTCATTGATGCAAAAAAAATAGCATCATTTATCTCAGTAAGTGAAAAAGAAGCAGTTATTGCCCTTAGAGAATTACAAGATGAATACAATTTCTCACAGAGCGCGCTACATATTCTTGAAGAAGATGAAGCATGGAAACTACATGTTCGCAACGAATTTTTAGAACTCATAAGCAAAGTCATTTCCGATACTGAAATCTCAGGCCCGGTAACAGAAACGCTTGCAGTAATTGCGTGGAGAAGCCCAGTTCTTCAATCAGAGGTTATTGAGATTCGTGGAAGCAACGCATATGAGCACGTTAAAGAATTAGTGGAAAGAAATTTTATCATCAAAGAACCAGAGGGACGATCCTATAGACTGCGTATCACGGAGAAATTCTTTGATTACTTCGATATAGAGGGGAGAGAAGATATACGTAAAGTATTTGCAGAAGTAGAACACGCCTACCAAGAAAAGAAAGTAGATGTAGATATTGCTCAAAAAAGAGTTAAACAGGCGATAACTAAAGCGCAGCAAAAGAAAGAAATTCATGAACCAAAAGAAAGTAAAAATCTTGAAGATCTTGACGCAGTACTAGAACGTTCAAGACAAAAAAGAGAAGAAATCGAAAAAGAAATACAAACGCAAAAGAAAATAGTAGCCGAAGAAAAAGAAATACAATTAGATGAAGCACAAACTGTTCGAGAAAAAGTAGAAAAACAAATAGAAGACATAAAATAATTAGGCACCAGTTCTATTATTCTGAAAAAACGAAAAAAACATGAGTAAACGCACCGCTAAAGCAAGAGGGTCGGCAGCCGAGCGCGAATTACTACACAAATTACACGACTGTGGATGGGCTGTTGTTCGTGCAGCCGGATCAGGATCAACCTCAGTAGAAGCACCTGACGTCATTGCAGGCAAAAAAGGAATGTTCCTTGCGATTGAAATAAAATACTGTAGTAAAGAAAGACAGTACCTTCGTTATGAAGAAATAATAGATCTAATCGAGTTTGCGACAAGAGCCAGCTGCGAAGCATGGATTGCGGTGCGATATATACGTAAAGGTTGGACTTTTGTTAAAGCAGCAGAATTACAGAGTAGTGGAAAAAACTACGTCATAGTGCGAGGAGAACACGGAATATCTTTTGAGGAATTATTAGAAAAAAAAGAAAAAATTATTTCTTCACAGACTTCTTCTTAGAAGACGCAGATTTAACAGACTTCTTAGCAACAGGCTTAGAAACAGACTTCTTAGCAACAGGCTTAGAAACAGACTTCTTAGCAACAGGCTTAGAAACAGACTTCTTAGCAGCAGGCTTAGAAACAGACTTCTTAGCAGCGGGTGCAGGAAGTAATTGTTTAATCATCTCTTCAAGACGATTTTCTTCGGAAAGGATCCGCTTCTCATCTTTTAAAATGCCCATGGCCATCAGTTCAACATGATGATCAACACGAGCAATGCGTCTTTCTAAGAGGACGAGTATCCGTAAAGCATACACAATCGCAACTAAAGTTCCAAGAATAATTGCAAGTGTGACCGTTTGTATTTCAGTTGTCATTAGAAACTCCCTCTTATAAACATAAAGACATAAAGAGTATATAAACGTTACCAATTTCAGAGCAAACATTTAAATAATCGAAAGAAAGTAAAAACTGTATGTTAAAGATGAAAAAAGTCTCGGAAACGTATGACATGAGAGTGTTCACTGATGAAGGAGATTATTTTGGAGATGTGGAAGAAAGCATCATTACGCAAAACAAGATTTTTGGATGGAGAGTAAAAGCTACAAGAGGAAGCTACCTACAAAAAGTTCTTGGAAATGCAAAAGGAGTAATCGTGCCACATCAACTCTGTAAAGCTATAGGAGATATCGTAATCATCAGTAAAAACGCAATACCAAGTCATAGTGCAAATGATGACGACGACGAATTCTAAGCACAACTAAACAAAAGGAACCTGTTCAGCTAGAGAACGAATTCCTTGTTCTAATGTTTCTGCATCTGAAATAAGCGCATGAGACTTAGGAGCGATTTTCCAAAACATGTTCACTGAAGGATTCATGAATAATATAGTTAATCTATCCTGAAGAAACGCGTCCCAATTCTCCACTAAAAAAGCAATGTTTTCTGGAGTATTTAGACAAGCATAAAAACACACGCCAGTACAAGATGGAATGGATAATACATCTGAAAAAAAATACTGATAAGAGACTCCCTTAAGGTCGTATGAGAAAGAAGAATTTGTTTCTTTCAAAGGGACAGAAACTCTTTTATGAGCAAGCCTAAACCGTACTAATTCGAATACACAATCTTTAAGTTCCATTGATAGATCACCCAAAACATATATGGTAAAAGAAAAGAAAAAGAATAAATGAGAGAAGACTTTACTGCATCATGAATAAAACTGCCTGGAATAAGAGAAGAATGAATATCCAGAAAAGCCAGATACATGCCAAAACCAGAAATTAAAGGAATTGAAATAAGCAATATGATGTGATGATAACGATCGAGACGGTCGATATCAACTAGAAGAACTCCAAATACCGCTCCTAAGGAGATTCCTGTAAGAGCTATAACAGCATAAAATAACTCAGGACGCAAAAGAAGACTTAACAGAGCGTATGCATATGATATCACAAAAGCAGAAAAAAATAAGAGAAAAATAACAAGAATCAATAAAAAAGCACTTTCTTTTACGGGAGAATAATGTCTTTGTAAATGAATTAACTCTTGTTCCGACCAACCTTGCGAACGCAATTTATCGATCATTAAAAACAGCCCTCATTCGTTCTTCAAAAAAAGAAAATTCCATTAAGTCCTGAGAAAATAATAACAATAAAGAAGTTACCTCATAGACTTTTTTATGTAATAAATCTGGTCTAATAATTTGATACCAGCGATCCATTTGTTCAAAAAAATCATCCTTATCATACCATATCGCCTCCAATAATGCATTCGTTGAAAATCGAATAAACAATAAAATATTTTCTAGTAATTCAATAGCATACAGAATAACCTTCTTTACGTCAGCAACGCGTACAAATATACGCATTTCTTCAGAGGATAAAGCCTGACTATCGCCTCGTACAGAAATCATTTGATCTTGAACAACAGAAGACTTTGCAATCAAATCAGGAAAGTGTCTTCTGAAATCTTGCAAAAGTTGAAGGGAACGAGGGATATATGCAAGAGTGTTTGCATACGTGAATAAATGTTCTTGCGCAGCGTCTTGAGATAAAGAATAAAAATCTCTAAAGAGATTGTCAATATCAAAATAGAGAGCATCAAGAAGTTCGCAAACACCAATTAACTCTTGAATTATTTCTGTTGATTCAGCCATACAACACCTCAACTATATACAATAGCATCGCCTTAAAAATCATTCGTTTTCTTCAACAATAATTCGTGCGAGAGCCTGCAGAGAATCATCAGCATTAAGACGCATAATACGAACACCTTGCGTATTCCTTCCAATAACAGTAATCTCACTTGCTTTTGTACGAATAATAATACCTTTTTGCGTAATTAAGAGCAAGTCATCTGTTTGAGAAACAACTCTTGAAGCAACAACTAATCCGTTACGCGAAGAGGTCTGTATATTTTTTACGCCAAGACCCCCTCTTCTCTGTAGAGGGTACTCAGTTAACGCAGTACGTTTACCATATCCGTTTTCCGTAACAGTAAGTAACTCGGCACCCTCTTGAAGAACACTGACATTTACGAGTACATCTTTTGAACGCAACTTCATGGCAATAACCCCTCTGGTAAAACGACCCATAGAGCGAATATCAGACTCTTCACAGACTAAAGAGTATCCTTGCGAGCTACTAAAGATAAGCTTATCAGAACCAGAGGTAAGAACTACGTTGACAAGATCATCATCAGAATCCAATTTAATCGCATGAATTCCTCCTGAACGCGGCCTACTATACTCTTCTAAACTCGTCTTCTTTACAATACCATTTTTGGTACAAAAAACAAGGTTACGTATAGAATCAAAAGAGTCAACTGCAATAATACTGCTAATTGACTCGCCTTTTTCTATCCCTAAAAGATTGATTATTGCAGTTCCTTTAGCAGTTCTACTTGACTCAGGAATATGATATACTTTTTTCCAATAGACCTGACCCCTGTTTGAAAAAAAGAGAAGGTATGCATGCGTGTTTGCAACAAAGAGATGTTCGATAAAATCATCTTCTTTGGTAGTTGCGCCAATAATTCCTTTACCACCTCTGTGCTGTGCGTGATATGTATCCACAGGCAGACGTTTTACATAACCAGAATTGCTAATAGTAACCACCATGTCTTCAGATTCTATTAAATCCTCGATATCAATATCTTCAAAATCATCTGATATTTGTGTTCGTCGAGCAACAGGATATGTTTGCTGTAAATGAGATAATTCGTCAACAATAATAGCATCTATGCGTACAGGATTTGCAAGGATGTCCTTGTAATCAGCAATTGCAACAAGAAGCTGTGCGTGTTCTTTTTTTATCCCTTCTTGCTCTAAGCCTGTTAGTTTAGAAAGACGCATATCGAGTATGGCTTTTGCTTGTTCTTCAGAGAGCGAAAACGAAGCGATTAACTGCTCACGAGCAATTTCTGAAGAAGCACTTTGCTTGATTAAGGCAACGATAGAATCAATTGATTCCAGAGCAATAAGAAGCCCTTCAAGAATGTGCGCTCTTTGCTCTGCTTTATTTAGGTCATATACTGTTCTTCGCGTAATGACCTCTCTTCTATGCGACACATATTGAAAAAATAACTCTTTTATAGCAAGAACCTTAGGCTGTCCGTTAACAAGAGCAAGGTTAATTACTCCAAATGTTTGTTGGAGACGCGTATACTTAAATAATGCATTCTCAACTATTTCTGGCTGCGCATCACGCTTCAGCTCAACAACAATACGCATTCCTTTTCTATTACTTTCATCACGTAAATCACGAATTCCTTCAATGCGTTTTTCAGAAACAAGTTCAGCAATTTGTGTGACTAAATCTGCTTTTACAACTTGATACGGGATTTCAGTTATTACTAAACGTTGATCGCCTTCTCGTTGAATAACCCCTCGTAATTTAATCTTTCCCCTACCAGTAGAATATGCATCATATATTCCTGAGCGCCCACAAATGGTTCCGCCGGTTGGAAAATCAGGTCCTGGAAGAAGAGAAAGTATTTCTGTAAGAGAGATATCAGAATTCTTAATGTAAGCGATGAGGGCTTGAACCACTTCGGAAATATTGTGCGGAGGCATATTTGTTGCCATACCAACTGCAATACCAGCACTGCCATTAACCAATAAATTTGGAAGAATAGAAGGTAAAACAGAAGGCTCCCTTAATGAACCGTCAAAATTATCACTCCAATCAACAGTATCCTTTTCTAGATCAAGAAGAAGTTCTTGAGATATCTTTGCAAGACGCGCTTCCGTATAACGCATCGCAGCAGCTGAGTCGCCATCCTGACTCCCAAAATTTCCTTGACCATCAATCAAAGGAGAGGACATATTCCACTCCTGAGCAAGACGGACAAGTGCATCATATACTGCAGAATCGCCATGTGGGTGATACTTACCCAAAACTTCACCGACGATACGTGCACTTTTCTTGTATGGTGTGTTGTGACGCATACCAAGATCGTGCATGGCATAAAGAATTCGTCTATGCACTGGTTTAAGACCATCACGGACGTCAGGAAGAGCTCTTCCTACGATAACACTCATAGCATATGCCATATATGCATCTTTCATTTCGTCTTCTATTACGCGTACAGAAACGACATCGCGAGTCATAAAAATAAAGAGGAAGAGGTCTTTATAAACTTTGGTCTTTTATCCATTAGGAAGACAATTTTTTAACAATACAGAAATCATTACAATTCCTATATATTCGAAACGAATAGCCGCAAAACACACAACGTTTTTTACTTTTTATAATCGATTTTACAGGATTCGTTTTTTGTTTTCCTCCACAAGAAGAACATTGAACAAGATACATATTTTTTCTTTGTCATAGTACACTATAAAGCATACGCGTGCAAATGTCCAGTGACAGTCATTCCTTGCGATCTATGGACAAAGAAAGAAAGTCATAGGCCGCAATTGTTTGTGGAAATACCTCTTTTGCCTCGTCAAGTAAAGCGTCGATGACAGGATAACGCTGACTAAAATGCGTAAGAACTAATTGTCTCGCATGAGCAGATTTTGCAATCGTTGCAGCTTGAAATGCACTTAAATGACCATATTCTTCGGCTTTATCTTGATGCGTCTTTGCACAAAAGGTCGATTCACAGATAAGCATATCTGAGTTCTCAGCGAGAGCAATGGCTGATTGCGTATACCCAGTGTCCATAACGTATGTTACAGAACGCCCCTCCTGGATGTAAGTTACTTGCTCAGGAGAAATATGTTTATCATCAAACAGGACAGACTCTCCGCGAGAAAGTGCGCCAAGAAGAGGACCTTGTTTAAGACCAAGAGCGTGCGCGGCAGAAAGATTGATGCGCCGCTTGGATTTTTCTTGGAATCGAAACGCAATCGTAGGAACACTATGCTCTACACGAACCGCACGAACAATGAATGCTTCACGTTCTAACACGGCAGTTGGCACTTCAGGATACACCTCAATGATTTCTAAAGGCAAGCGCTTATCAAAAAGAGCGCTTTGTAATAAATGCTGCATATGTTTTTTAGTCCCTAAAGGCCCAATTATAGTCACTAAACGAGGCTCGGGAATGTTACCCATGGTTTGAATCAGCCCAATAAGGCCGCTTACATGGTCCCCGTGCCAGTGCGTAAGAAGAATTATGCGCGTTTTTATCCTGTTGCATCCTGCTAGATTCATCTGACGCTGGGTACCTTCGCCACAATCAAACAAGATAAACTCTCCCGCGTACTCTAAAAGAACAGAAGATACGTTTCTCTGCTTAGTTGGAACCATAGCGCCTGTACCGAGAAAAACTACTTGCATGCAGTATAAAACAAGAACTTATTTAACAGAGTATTTATTTTCTTTATAGAAGATAACTCATTTGGCATGAACAATTATAAACAAGGCAAGAATACGGGCTGTGTGGAAGAAAAAAAACAACCAATAGCAGCACTGTTTGCCAGAGAAAGAGTCCTATTACCATCAAGCGATGAAGCAAAGGAACTACACACCCAAGGAGGGTACGGAGTAATAAATGACGAACAACGCGTACAATTATCCCTATTAGAAGGATTATATCTAGAAGAGAAGGGAAAAATACGCATATATTTTCAAGATAAAGAACTCGACTTTAAACAATACATTAAACACGCACAAGAAATAGAGCCAAACTTCTGGACAAGGTACTGCGTGTTTAAAGATCTTCGTTCAAGAGGATATATCGTAAAAACAGCATTAAAATTTGGAGCAGACTTTAGAGTATACGACCGAGGAATAAAACCAGGTCAAGATCACGCACGATGGATAGTTTACCCCGTCCATGAAGGCGAACAACTTACTTGGTATGATTTTGCAGCAAAAAATAGGGTTGCGCACAGTACAAAAAAGCGCCTAATGATGGGAATAGTAGACGATGAAGGAAGCGTAACATACTATGAGATTAAGTGGACGAGACCATAAAAACTATTTCTTCGCCTGTTTCCAAAGAAACTCAAAGTGATTTCTAAACCCCTCAGCTACTTCCCTGTTTTTTACGAGAAACGCAGTAACATCAAGTTCAGACCACGCCCAATGAATGACGTAGTCTTTAAATATACTTAGCGCAACAGGACTAATATATCCTTGAGGAAGGTATCGTACACGCGTAAACGCTTCTTGCTCGCGATCTTTTCCTATAGTTGATTTTGTTTCGGTAGGAAGGAGGATGCGCATAGGAGTCTTGTTTTCTATTCGTTTTGCATCTACTGTGCGCAAATAATTTCTTAACGTTTCAAATGCGTATGTGCGCGGGCTAAACCCCAGAGTGAGTAACTCTGTTTTATCTGCTGTTTGTTCAAGAAGTATTTCAAATGCTTGCTTGTACCCGTTAAAGCCTTCGAACAACGCGCTTTTGTTTGCGCTTGTCTCAGGTAAGGCGAGTTGTGAGAGTTCTTTAACTGCTTTTTGTGCTTGTTGTTGCAGGTTTTTTGTGTATTCAATAAGTAGTTCTGGGCTTTGTGCCTGGTAGTGGCGAACAGCATTTTTTTCGTAATACGTAACAAGGCCTTTCTTTACGAGCTCGTGTAACGAAGCGTACGCGCGCGAGCTAGAGATACCAAGCGTTTTTATGAGCGGACCTGTTTTTGACTCTCCACGTCTAAGAAGTTCTGTATACAGTTTTATTTCGTTATCAGTAAGTCCGAGCTGCTTAAGAAGATCCATGCACTGTGTGAGAAGAAGCCATTTATTATTCTTCCGTTTGGAAGAACAACAAATTATATATTGTTAGCACCAAATAGTAACTATGACATCAATTTTTCTTATTGGCACATGGATACTCGCAACAATAACAATAGTATCCTTTGCAGGAATACTCGGAAAAAAATACGGCAAAGAACACACCATAGCAATACTCGCAGCACTCACAGTAATGGCAAGCATCTTCGCAAACAAAATAGTAGAAGTAGGAGCATTTACCGTACCAGCAGGAGTAATCGTATTTTCAATGACATTTCTTATAACAGACATCATAGCAGAAACATGGGGAAAACAAGCAGCACAAAACGCAGTATGGACAGGCTTTTACGCAAACATAGTACTCGTCATATCAGTACTCATCGTAACACACTGGCAAGCACCAATCTATATGCAAGAAGCAGCAGAAATATTTAATCAAGCAATAGGACTTACCTGGAGAATTACAGTAGCAGGACTCATAACATACCTTATATCACAAAGTCACGACGTATGGGCATATCACTTCTGGAAACAAAAAACAAAAGGAAAACACCTCTGGCTACGAAACAACGCATCAACAATAATAAGCCAATTCATAGATTCTGTACTCTTTATCACAATAGCATTTTACGGAATACTCCCTATCTGGCCACTCATACTAGGGCAATGGATAATAAAAATAATCATCGCAATAGCAGAAACACCATTCCTATACGCAACAAGATGGATGATGAAAAAAATATGAACAAAACAAAAAAATAATTTTTCCAACCACAAGACATAAATAGCCAAAAGAAACAAAAAAGCGCCTAATGATGGGAATAGTAGACGATGAAGGAAGCGTAACATACTATGAGATTAAGTGGACGAGACCATAAAACAAACTAAAAAAATATTTTCTAAGAACAAGTTTATTTTTTCTTCTTAGCAGGTGCTTTTGCTGCAGGTTTTTTTGCTGCAGCCGCTTTTTTTGCCGGCATAGGTATTCTCCAAATATTGTATGGAATAAACCGTACAATATACGCGCACATAAGCTAACAATCAGAATATAAACTTTATGAATTATGAAGGTGCTTTTTCATCCATACCATAAAGAAATGCAAAATACTTTCTGAACGAAACATAAAAAAATTCTGTGCAACTATACACGAATAAATACTTCTCCTGATGCTTCGCGCAGAAACGAACCACCCTCCAAAGTATACGTAAACGTAAAGGGCAAACGAGCATACTCAAATGAAAACAAAGTCAAGTTACAAGAAATAAGAATGCTTTGGTGTGAAGTAAGTGAACTGGACTCGAAATCACAAGAGACAAAATTATCGTCAACAGATAAAGAAAACGATTCTAAAGACGCAGTATCCTGTAATCGAGAACGTAGTTCGATTAACAATAGGGAATCGGAGCCATACGTGTGAACACATACAAATTCAGACGATACACTACAGTGCTCAGGAACCATGTTTATGGGTGAAATAGAAGTAAACGAGAATAAGGGCAATACGAGGATGAAGAAAAATAACACTGCAAGAAAAGAACCTACAACAACAAGAAGTACCTTTGTATTCACTACATGACTGATATACAAACATATATAAGGATTACGAACAAACAACCTATAGCGCATTTGAGGAACTATGAACATAACAGCAGAAGAAGTCTTTGATATAGTGAAAAGGCATGGACCAATCATTGCAAATAAAATAAAACAATTACTCCAGCAACCAGATGCGACAATGATAAACGTCTATCTGTCTACATTAAAACACGAACAAAAAATACGCTTTACACACCTGCAACTGGGAACAAGCATGTTTGCATATACTATAGAACAACGCGAAAAGCTAGAACAGTTGATACAACATCTGAATGAAAAAGATAGAAGGACAGCCCAACTCTTACAAGAAAAAAGAATACTGCGCGCACAGGAGCAAGATCCACTCACACGAGTAAGCCTCTCACAAATAAAAGACTTCGCAACACCCCTGCGCGTAGAAACAAAACAAGGAGAAGAACTCTTCTACAAATACTATCTGGTAAGCCCAGAAGAAGCACAAAAAAAAATACGCGAAATACTCACTGGAAAAACAACAGAAGAGCAGATTCGTCCGATGAGACAACAAGAACTGGCGGAAATACAAAAATCAGCACAAGAAACAGAAGGAGAAAAAGACGTAACGCAAACAATTTCAGAAAATAACAAACATACGAAAAAACAGGAAACTAAAGAGAAACCCGCTCTTGTAACAGACCAAGCACGTCTTGAAACGCAACCAGATTCAGAATTTAGTTCAGAAATAAAGACGTATTGTAAAGAAAACAATATACGCATACAAAAAATAACTGAGGTGCGAAGAAATAGCGAATTAGATATCATAGGATTAATACCTACAGCCATTGGATTAGTAACTTTTTTTATCAAAGCAAAAAATAAAAAACAAAGTAATGATGGAGACCTTGCAAGCGCCATATTACAAGCAAAAAAACACTTCCTTCCCGCAATATATCTTACGACAGGAAAAGTAACTCAAAAAGCACAAGAAGCAGAAGAATTACAAGAAATAACGGTGAAAGAAATTGGGAGTTAAACTAAAAGACTTGTTTGAAACAAAAAAAACAAGTTATGAACAACTCGCCCACAAAAGAATAGCTATTGATGCATTCAACATGTTATATCAATTTCTTACTACCATACGTATGCAAGATGGAACGCCGCTAAAGAACAGTAAAGGAAACATCACCAGCCATCTTGTAGGCTTACTTGCTCGCTGCACAAACATGCTTGAACATAATATTAAACCTATATTCATCTATGATGGTACACCGCCTGAATTAAAAAGAGCTGAACGAGAACGAAGAAAAGAACTAAAAGAAGAAGCACAAAAAAAATATGCCCAAGCCATACAAGAACAAGACGGCGAACAAATGAAAAAATATGCTGGAAGAACAGTACAATTAACAGCAGACATCATATCAGAAAGTAAAGAGCTTCTTACAGCATTAGGAATACCGTGGATACAAGCACCCTCAGAGGCAGAAGCACAAGCAGCATACATCGTACAAAGAGGAGATGCAGATTATAGCGCAAGTCAAGATTATGACTCTCTTCTCTTTGGGACGCCAAAACTCATACGCAACCTGGGAATTAGTGGAAAAAGAAAAAGACCTGGAAGTTATGGATATATACAAATAGAACCAGAAATAATAGTGCTAGAAGAAGAATTAAAACGCTTACACATCACGCAAAAACAGCTCATTCTGCTTGGCATGATCATAGGAACAGACTTTAACATTGGAGGCATTCAAGGTCTAGGTCCAAAAAAAGGACTTATGAAAATAAAAGAACACGGCGAAGATATGGACGCACTTTTTGCAGACATTGGTTGGAAAAGCGAATATACATATCAAGACGTGTACAATACCTTAGCAGACATGCCAGTAACAGAAACATATACAACAACACAAAAAAATATTGACGAGCAATACATACACGACCTGCTTGTCAAACGATTTGAATTTAATCCACAAAGAGTGCAACAATCTATAGAACGAATACAAACACGAAGTAGCCAAAAAGGACTTGCGGAATTTTTTTAATAAAAAAATGAAACTTAAAGACATTATATACAGCATAGTACCTGCAGAGAAAAGAGGAAGAATAAAAAGCAGTTTTGACATAGTAGGCGACATTGCAATACTCGAGTTGGAAGAAGAAATACGACCATATATGCAACAAATAGCTCAACAACTACTCGCTGCGCACAAACCAATAGCAGTTGTAGTACGGAAAGCAAGTCAGCACGAGGGAGAACTGCGTATACAAACATACGAATGGCTTGCGGGAGAAAACAGAACTGAAACAATAGCAAAAGAAAACGGCATAGAACTCTTTTTAGATATAAATAAGACATACTATTCTATACGCAGTCAAAATGAACGATTACGCATAGCTCGGCTCGTAGATACAGAAGAACGAATAGCTGTACTGTTTAGTGGAGTGGGACCATATACCATACTGCTTGCAAAACATACACCAGCACGGGAAGTTATCGGAATAGAACTCAATAAAGACGCTTCTGCGTATGAGCAAAAAAATATTCATCGAAATAAACTTACAAACGCACACTCCTTTACAGGCGATGCCCGAGTACTACTGCCGACACTTGGATTGTTTACAAGAATAATTATGCCACTCCCACATACTGCAGAAGAATTTTTAGATATCGCATATAGTGCAACAACAGAGCAAGCTACAATACATCTGTACTGCTTTAGCACAGAAGAAGAGATTGAAGAAAAAGCTAAACACATCGCAAAAACGTATTCATGCACCTACAGCATACACAGATGTGGAAGTTATAACCCTGCAGTTCATAGGTATTGCATAGACTTAACCAAACATCGGTAAGAAATCAGCAGCATCCTCTTCTGATTCCTGTTGAGACTTAATTATCTTTGTTATAGCAGTCTCGAAATCTTGTTGAGAAACCGTTACTCTGTCCTCACGAATAGCAAGATATCCTGCCTCGGTACATACATTACGAATACTTGCACCAGAGAACTTTTCTTTAGAAATGCGCTCAGCAAGCACTGCAACATCAACATCTTTATCTAAGGACATAGATGCTGTATGGATGCCAAAAATGGTTTTTATGCCGTTAATATCGGGTTTAGGTATGTGTATAAGTCTGTCGAATCTCCCTGGTCGAACGATAGCAGGATCAAGAATGTCCTTTCTATTCGTCGCAGCAATAATTTTAATATTACCCAGGGGTTTAAATCCATCTAACTCAGCAAGTAACTGCATAAATGTTCGCTGAACTTCGCGTTCACCACTGGTACCGATCTCAATACGTTTACTAGCTAGTGCATCAATCTCATCAATGAACACTATTGCAGGCGCGCGTTCTCGAGCAAGTTGAAAAATTTCTTTTATTTGTTTTGCTCCTTCGCCAATAAATTTTTGTACAAGCTCACTGCCAACAACTTCGATAAATGTAGCATCTGAAGCATTCGCAACAGCTTTTGCAAGTAGCGTTTTTCCTGTACCTGGCTCACCATACAATAAAACACCTTTGGGAGGCTGTATACCTAATTTGTTAAATAATTCAGGCTTTTTGAGAGGAAGCTCGACAACTTCTTGGATCTCCGTAATTTGCTCACTTAAACCTCCGATATCTGCAAAGGTGATTGAAGGTTTTGTGATAATAGTAAACTGCTCAACATTAAACTTCTTGTCCGCATTAATTTTCTTCAGAATAGTCAAATTTTTTTGCTCACACAAAACCGTATCTCCTGAGACAAGATCGGTACATTCAGGAGCTGCAAGAGTAAAAAATTTATTTCCATTAGGAATTTTTATGATCCAACCTTCACTTGATTGTTCGCACAACTCACACACCATTAGTGGAGGAACCCTATAGCGTTCAACCTCGGAGCGAAGTTGCTTTATTGTTTGACGTAACAATTGATTTTCTTCTTCCAGCTCTGCAGTGTTTACTGTATAATCATACATGACTTTTTCAAGATCTTCTTTATTAACATCTCCCATATATGCCGATAATAAAGCGTCATTTAAAAACATTAGCTACAAAACAACTATAGACATAAAAAAACAAATAATAACCTTTAAATACCTAAACATATTGATACAGTACATGTCATTAGATTCACGCAAAGAAATTAAAAACGATGAAAAAAGATTTTCTAAGCAGCTCATAGGAAAAACAGTTGTTTCAAAAACTGGAAAACGTTTTGGTGAAGCAGGAGATATTATTTTTGAATCAAGAACAGGAGAACTCATACACCTGGTACTTTCAAATCCTACTACATATACTGAAAAATTAGACCTTGAAAGAAGTAAAGAAGGACAACTTCTCATCCCCTTTTCTGCAGTTATTGCAATGGGAGATTTCATGGTAATTGCTGAAGAAGACATCATTTAATACTATCAGCACATTCTATGAATACGACTATCTGGACTGAAAAATATCGCCCTCAAACCTTTGATGAGATATCAGGACAGCAAGAAATCGTACGCGTTGTCCGAGGGTTTGTTGAAGCCAAAAATCTTCCGCACCTGTTGTTTACCGGACCAGCAGGAGTGGGAAAAACAACACTTTCAGTGGTAATCGCAAAGACATTGTTTGGAACAGTCTGGAAAGAGAATACGCTTGAATTAAACGCCTCTGATGAACGAGGAATTGATATTGTACGAAACACCATAAAAGACTTTGCACGAACAAAAAGCATATCTACGGTACCTTTTAAAATAATTTATCTTGATGAAGCAGATGCACTGACAAAAGAAGCTCAGCAAGCACTGAGAAGAACGATGGAAAAATATACTTCTAGCTGTCGTTTTATCCTCAGTTGCAATTATGCATCAAAAATAATAGACCCTATACAGAGTAGATGTGCTGTTTTTAAATTTAAACCATTACAAAAAGAAGATGTATACGCCATAATAGAAGGTATTGCCTCGCAGGAACAAATAGCTATCTCGGAGGAGGTAAAAGAAGCACTATTCACCGTAAGCAAAGGAGATGTGCGAAGACTAGAAAACATTATGCAAGCAGTTGCTACACATCAACAAACATTTACTGTTGAAGCAATTCATCAAATGGCATCCCTTGCTAAACCTGAAGAATTAAAACAAGTATTACAACTTGCACAACAAAACATGTTTATTCAAGCAAGAGACCTCCTTCTTAAAACAATGCTCTCCTATGGTATGAGCGGAATAGATGTGATCACTCAATTACAATCAATCATATGGGATGTTGAAGCAAGTGATGAGCAAAAACTTGTTCTCGTGCGCGCATGTGGAGAGGCAGAATTTAGAATTGTGGAAGGTAGTGACGAATTTGTGCAACTTGAAGCACTTCTCGCACAGTTTATGCTACATAAATAATAAAGAAAAAAATTTATTTTAAAGAAATTATTGTAAACCAGGTTCGACAAAGCCAAGCTCTGTATCACGAATTACGATTGGTGTCTGAATAAACTGCATGTATGTGTAGAATAACTCAATATTGAAGTTTTCAATAGCAACACGTCCAGCATCAACATCTCTTGTGTTTACTGTACATGTCACTGTGGCGCTGCCTTGTGGCATCCGTACAAACCCTTCGTTTCCACCAGTAAATCCTTGACAAGATATGTCAAAACCAAGATTAGACGCACCAAGAGTTACGCGAGCATGAATGATATCTCTTGCTCTATTTACGCCTGCAGACGGTGAACAAATAGCACTTCTGTCTGCTGGACCTGATAAACTGTAGGGCTGGTAAACATTTCCTCCACCAACATTAACAACATTAAACGTAACTTGAATTCTATCACGTCCAACAGGAGTCTGGACCAGGTTTCTTACTTGAATAGGTGCTGCACTGGACGATACTTGCTTTGCACCAGACAAAGAACAAATCGAATCATCAGTTGCAAGCTCAAGAAGATTATCCTTAATACAAACAGAACCCTGTGCATATGTTCTGTATTCATAACAGATATTTGCACGAATAGTCTCAGTTTTATCACCAAAGATGTTTGGGACATACGTCAGACCTTCAAAAGATACAAGAGTCGATTCTCCTGGAATTATACGTCCGTCAATACGTCTTGTAGGTTCTAGTACAACATCGGCTTCCGCAAAAGTCACAAATAAGTCTCTTTGACTAAATAACCCATAATTTTGTGGCGTTATACCAATGATCTCTATGTGCCCATAGGGATTAAGCGTTCCTGGACCAATAGAACTTTCACCAATATTTTGTAAAACAATACCAATTCCAAACTCGCCTTGAGCGTCATCAAAGACAACAGGAGGGGGCATTGCCTCAGCAAAACTTGCTGCAAGGCCACCAGATCCCCCTACAAAAGGACCTGAAGTTGAATCGTTACCGTCAGAGGAAGCACATCCTGCTGCTAAAAAAAGGAGCGTACACGCAATAGCTACGTAATATTTCATATACAAATATGGTTAAAAAGTATTTTTAAATGTTTGCTTTAGCGCCACGTATTCACAGTTGCCGAACCAGTGGATGGAAACGGTACTGAAGAGCGCGGTTGGAATGCGAACGGATGACTACCAGGTGGTGCAAATGCATTTCTGCCCGCAACTGGCGAGACAAGAGGCCCCCTATTATTATTTATGTTCGCAGACCAGCCTAATTCACCCATAGGATTTCTATTGACTGCAAACTGGGATTGACCAAAGTGAGCTCCCGCACGATCTAGTTGCCAAGGACCTGTTTCCACAGTTCTAAAATTAAGATTGGGATTTTCATGCCAGTGATTTTGTACAGTTATTGGACGCGAGAAAGCAAGTCCCGATTGAGATGTTGGCGTTTGATGTGAAAAGCGCATATTGTGCTGATCTTGAGCGAAAGCAATGCGATAGTCAGAACCTGAGAGAGAGACTTGCATTGGGCCATCAAAACGAACAAGGCCACTACTGTAGCCTTGAAAATGGAACGCTGCATCTGCTGGCGGGATTGCAAAGAGCAAACCCATAAAAAGTATGGCAAACAAGTATTTCATATAACTACTATGTAGTAACTACTATTTAAATGTTATGTATTTAGTACGCATACAAGAAAAAACTGCATTAAATTCGCGTAATTACAGAACGAACAGTCTGTATCTCACGATATAAATATCCAATCTCAATATTTAAGGTGGTCTGATACGGACCTGAAGCAAAGGCAGAAGCAGGTATATCATAGAAACAATTAATACTTCCACGCCCATTTGTTAAACGAATATTTCCTTCCTGCTGACAAGAAAGAGACTCTAACGAACCAAGAATGCGTGCATCAATAACCTTAGCCATATCTCTTAATTCACGCGTAAATGTTTCAGGTGCTGAAGGAGCGCAAAAGTCAATAGCGCCAGGATGAAACACGCGTCCACCGCGCGTATCTTGAACATGAATGGTAAACATGATGCGCGGACCCTGATTAGACTGCTCAATATGCGTTACGCGCAGAGGAGCTTGCTGATTTTGAGAAAGCGCCTGAACACCAGAACGACAAACACCATCAGTATTCCTTCCAGGAGCAGGATCGATACACACAGTAGGAGTTACATATGTAGTATAGAGGTAACACGCACTAATTTGAAACAATTGAGAATGTTCTTCCAGATTAATGGGCCAACGACCCCTATTAAGGAATACGCCAAAATCTATGTATTGCATTTCGCCACCCGGATACCGCGCCGTATTCCCTGCTAAAAACGGACGAGGCACACGTGGAGACGGAACAAGAATGCATCCATTACCGCATGCACGCACATCACCGCCGTACAAAGCAAGAAGAAGGGCTCCACGGGAATGCGAACCAGAGACAAAATCAAGGAAACTAGATGAAATTGAGCACGTACCCCTACGCGTATTCTCATCACGAGGATTGGTCTCAAAATTACAGTTAAAATTAATGCCATTAAATAAATCGCCAAACCAAGTAAAAAAGTTATTCTCAATACCTGTGACGCGCTCAGTAAGAGCAGCCAACCAATTGCCAATATTCAACCTATATCCTTCAACAGAGAAACGCGTACTAGAAGGATCGACTGAAACACCACCTCCAAGCAAAAGATCATCAAAAGCAGTGCATAACGCATACACAGAATACGTACCACTATCTCGAATGGAAATGTCCTTGTAACAAAAACGAGTATCAATATTTTGTACATACGGACCTAAAGGAACAACCTCAAATAAATTAGGATCAAAACCAGTAATGTAAAGCGCGACAAGAGAGTCTGCATACCCTCTATTATGAACAAGAACATTTAGGTCAAATATCCGAACAAAATCTTCTCCCTGGCGAACAAGAGGCTCCTGAAGCAATTGAGAAAAAGGAGCGTATACGTGTGCGATTTCAGCAGCATTAATTACACGCAAATCAACACCTGAAGAACGAGACGAAGAGGGAGAGTCAGCCATGCATCCTGAAAAGACCAACAGCAAACATAACCCGACATAAAGAAACGTACGCATAAACACAGTATTCTTTGAGATATTAAAATACTTATCGGACAATTCGAACCTCCGACTGGTCAGACTCCCTGTATGAATATTTCATGTGAACAGTTACTAAACTCAAAAAATTTCCCTGAGTGGCAGGGAATAGAGAAGATGAAAAAATCGGAATAGTACAAGAAAGAGAAGCACGATTATTGATAAAACGAACTTCACCAAAACCATCAAAATCAGGATCGGTCATCCCTTGACAATCCAAGAGCTCATTTAATACAGAGACCTGAACTAACGCACTGTTTAAACCACCCTGTGAATCGCAGGTACCTGCAGAGGGAATACCAGAACCTCTGTTAACTAACTCAATACGAAATTGAGGAACTAGACGTGCATCAGAACCCTCACCTACTCGACCAGTTCGAGTCTGGACAGAATTAACTACGAGAGGAGAACCTACGGAAGCTGGACTGACAGGGCCTGCGCGACACACTACTGAACCAGGGTCTGTTTGTCTATCGCGCTCAATACACACCTCAGAGGTAATTATGGACTCATAGGGATAACAAACGGTAGTGAGGATGCGGGTCCGGATTTCTTGAGAAAAACGATCAATGGAATTTGCGCGTAAATGAAGATTTACAAATGCAGATTCACCTTGTGAAAATCTCGTACGAGGAGAAAGCCAAAAATACTGGTTGGGAAAACGAGAAGAACTATCTATGAAAGAAAGATATAAAGGATCAACATTGACAATGAGACTTCCAGGATTATCTTGCGTTATGGGAACAGAACCTCTGTTTTCTAAACGATACGTGATAGAAAAGTCCTCGCCTTCAAATACAGATGAAGGAACATATACAGGGGTAAGAACCACGCCATCAGTTCCAGTAATTGCAGTTTGTGACTGTGATGGAGTAGAACAGGAAGCTAAAACTAATACCAACAAACACAAAAAAACAACTCTCATGAATACCTCACCCTGCGAACTTGAATAGGAACAATAATTCTTGACTCGTATCGATAATCAGCCATTGCAACAAACGTGGCTTGACGTGCAGACAAGTCAGGACCAAGAAGGTTAGCAAAATTATTATTCTGTACACGAAGTGGACATCGAATGGTGCGTAATTGCGTTTGCTGAGGAAATTCTATTGAAGAGAAGACATACCACCGATACCCATCAGGAATCTCCTCGTTCTCGAACAAACCCGCCTGGTGAATGTGAGGTCGTTGGTGGGAATCGATACCTAAACACGAATCTACATCAAGCATAAATGGTTCTGGAACTTGAAAGATAAGACTGTGAAGAGAAGAAATCTTTCCTTGTCCCGCCCATACATTACTAATAGTTACACCAAACGCAGGAAGAACGTTTCGTTCAGGAGAGTCAATATCAATACCAATAGGAAGACTAATCCGCTCAAACATACCTAAACTCACAGGACCTGGAGTGTACCGCGCAGTAACGAAACTATCAATACCGTAAAACGAAGCAACATCCCTATTTTGTTGTCGAAGAGAAGTTAGTTGAGTGCGATCAGCAAACACCATAGTAGCATGACCCCAAGTGGGAAAATCAAATGATACAACTGTAGAAAATCGACCACTAAAGTCGTAGTTATCAGCTATTAGAGAGAGAGGAATAGAACAATCATATGGGAATCGTTCCGCTTGAGATCCAGTAAAGAAAACAGACATGGTGTCTGGTCGAGCAGGAACTGAGATACTAAAATCTCCAGACTCATATACACAAGATAAAGAAATATCCATTACATCAGAAAAGGTCCGTGACTCAATCATACCCGTCCAGATAATTGAACCCTCCTGATTTGGAAGAGGCACATTATTCTCATCAACATGAATTTCGTACACGCTTTGTAAGGCACGATTCTCAATAACACGCACACCTAATAACTGGCCCTGAGAATTTTCAACTACCCCATGATGACGTGGAAGGGTGGCATTCATAACAGTCTCTGCACGCTCAGATGCACCAGTGCGAACCATTTCCCATGTGCGAAGAAGCAAAGCCCACGCATCACCTAAAAGGGTTGAAAAACTAACAGGTTCATAAATAGGGCTCATAGGAGTTGCAGAAGCCGCTCGCTCCTGTTCTAAAGCAGAAAATAACGGTATGAAAATAGCAAACAAAATAAGAACAAGACAAATTTTATTGACGATATCTGCTATGTGGCCAAGAGTTCCTCCTGCAGCTGCAAACTCGCTTAAAAGATATTGCACCCAACCAAATAAGTACACCACAATTAATGAAGCGTACATGTGAGAGATAAGGGAGAGGAAAACAGCACCAAAAACACTGTGAGAAATCAAGGCAGAATACGCGCCACTAGCAACAAGTTGCAGAGCATACGGAATGCCTAAGACAAGAATTGTTTTTATAAGAACAAGACGAAGTAACGGACGATTATCCTTGCTATGATCATAAGAGAATGCAAATACCAAAATAGCAAATATGCCATATAATAAGAGGGGAAACATGATGTTTCCTATCCTATCAAAACCAAGACGAAACATGTCAAACCATAACAAAAATAGGGATGCAAGCAACAAAATTAATACGTAACCACTTCTAATTACCGAACTCACCTAAAAACCACCTACCCGACGTACACCTCAACTAATACAACAGGAACAGAAGACTCGCGAATACGAATAGTGTTTGCTCCCTGACGAATGAACTGATTAACTGAACCAGAAAATTCTTGTTGTTGGGTTCTAAACGTTAGCGGCTGATCGTTGAGAAGAACAACACCTGACGCTCCAGGTTGAGCAAAACGTAGGGAAAGCTGAATTGACGCTCCTCGGTGAATTGCTTCAATATGCTGAGAAGAAAGAGAAAACACACCTTGCTGAGGAGTCGATCGACGAGAAACAATAACTTCAGGTTGATCAATAAGTAATTCACCTTCAGAAAGAGACCACGTCAAAGAGTTCTCCCCCTCAGAAAGCCTATTCACGGCCAATTCAAATGAAAAAGGAACACCACATTCAGGAAACCCGCTGTACAAAAGATTTCCGTTATGCATAATGTTCAATCGCCCTGAAGAGCGCACACAGTCTGTGTAGAACTCCAAAAAAGCAGACCGGACATCAACAACATCAGTTACAACAAATCGCTGCGTTTGCTCCGCACGAGAAAAGGATACAACATCTCCAGTAATGCGAATGTCCTGTAAAGAATACGTATTCGTGCGCCAAAAGGAGAATCCTACCGGAGAAACAGAAAATACCAGCTCGTTTTGTGAAGAAAGAAGATTAGCAGGAAGAACGATAGGAGCAGGCTGTCGTTGATTAATGAATGAGTCTGAGATCACATTGCCATTAAGTGTGATACGCAAACGACCAACTGCTTCAGAAACAGAAAAGGAAAGAAGAACATTCTGCACATTTTCAGGACGTAAAAAAGTTATACGATCGTCCTGAGAGTGAAACACACTTCTTTCAACGACAAGACCAGAACGCTCAAAGAATACATTTCCAGAAGTTTCTGTTCGCAAGGTAAATAACGGAAGCGGTCTACGCTCAACTAACTGTTCAACCGAAGGAGGAGGAACATACGATAGAAGAACTTGACGAGAAGAATCAGGAACACCAGGAACACCAGGAACACCAGGAGTGGACGGAGGAGCATCGCCTAAAATTTGTGCACGTAAATCAGGAGGAATAAGAAGCATATACAAAACAATAAGTAAACCAATAATTACGACCAAAACAGCTGCACCAGCAGCGCTTTTTGACGCTTGAGCACGAATATTAGAAAACATACCCTAAAAGGACAAAAATATATATATAAATGTTCTCTTTAGCAAATATGAAAAAACTTCATGAAAATGCGTCAACAGGAGAAATAGAACTATACATCGATACCCTGGACGATTTATACGAACTAAATCAAATTATTGAAGAAGGCGATTACGTATCAGCAAAAACAGAAAGAAAAATTACCTTTGGAACAGACAGAACAAAACAAGTGAGAAAAACATTTTTTCTCACAGGAAAAGTCCTCCATACAGAACTAGAAACAGAAGTTTTACGCATACAAACAGTACTCGAAGAAACGCCTGATGATATGATAAGTAAAGGAGACCATCACGGATTTAGCGTACAAAAGGGAACAAAAATTCGCATTAAAAAAGATTGGGATGCGTACACGCAAGACAGGTTGCGCAGAGCAATACAAGAAAAAACTGCAGAAACACTCATCGTAACGTTTGACAGAGAAGAAGGACACATCGCAGAGCTGACAAAACGAGGAGTACAAGAAATAGCATATCTGAAAGGGGATGTGAGTAAAAAAACGTATGAAGGAGGTAAAGAAAACTTTTTCTCGACACTTGCAAAACATATTACAGAAATAGATACAAGAAAAACGTATCCGCAAATAATCCTTGCAAGCCCAGCATTTTGGACAGAATATGTATATGCACTTCTCCCTGAGGAAAAACAAAAAAAAGTAACCCTTGCCACGTGCAATGCAGTAGGTAAACAAGCAATACAGGAAGTACTGAAACGCCCAGAATTAAAACAGAGTCTAGAAAAACAAAAGCAAGCACAAGAAGAGCAGACACTAGAGCGCATACTCAAGGCAATACACCAAGACAATGCTTGCTACGGGAGAAATGATTGTATGCAAGCAAGCAATGAAGGAAGAATAAAAGAACTCATAGTATCGCACACACTCATTCAAAAAGCTAAAGAAGAAGGCTGGTATGAAGAACTACACGCACTCATAGAACAGACAAAAAACACTCAAGCAACAGTACACTTTTTTGAACAACAAACACAACAACTAAACGCATTAGGCGGAGTGGCAGGTATCTTACGATGGTAACCTTAATTGAAGCACTACTTGAAAAAAGAGAGCTGCAGGGGATTCACAGGCCATTTGCCGAACGCATCATCCAAAAGATAATAGCGAATACAACAATAGAACAAGACTTTACTGCAGAACCAGAGCGCTACATGAAAAAGAAAATATTTCAAAAAATAAAGAAAGAGGTACGTGCACAGATAAGAGAAGTGTACGGAGTATTTTTCGAAAAGAAATATTCTTCAAAAAAAGACAAGTACGTACAAGAACTTATCGTTAATGAGAATGAAGAAACAGTGCAACAATTATTACAGATACACCGAAGCACAAATGAAAGAAGAGAAGCATACGATTACCTCTACACCCTCCTTTTTGAAAAGACAGGAAAACCTGAGAGCATATTAGATATAGGATGTGGATTTAATCCCTTTGCATACACCTATCTTTCCTGTACGCCTTCATATCATTGTATGGACTTAGCATGTGCAGATTTACGTCTTATTACTGCATATTTCACACATAAAAAAGTGCCACACACAATAACATGCGCTGATTTAACTACATATGACAAACCATTTGTCAAAACAGATATTGTGTTCGCGTTCAAAGTCTTTGACAGTCTTGAAACGATACAAAAAGGCATAACAAAAAAAATCATACAAGCCTTACAGGCAAACTACCTCATAGCAAGCTTTCCTACAAAAAGTATTGGTAAGAAAAAAACAATACCTAGGCGAGAATGGTTTTTACGATTAGTAAACGAACACATAATAGATACAATATCCTTAGAGAACGAAGAGTTCTATATCATTACTCTTAAGAAAGAATGAATATTTACTCAAAAAGAACAGTAACATATTTATACCTGAACGTATTTTTTACCCTTGTACTCAAATAAAAGGGGTGGGTATGACCTGTTCGCAGGATTAAAATAAAAATGATAGTAAAAGAAGAATTTTTAGGAAAGCTACGACGATATTTCGATTTAAACTTATACGAAGTAAAAATATGGACCGGATTATTATCTAGAGGAGTGAGTACAGCAGGAGAATTAAGCGATATAGCAAACGTTCCAAGAAGTAGAAGTTACGACGTACTAGAAAGCCTTGAGAAAAAAGGTTTTGTAGTAATGAAACTTGGAAAGCCAATAAAGTACATCGCAGTTAGTCCAGAAGAAGTGCTCGAGCGCGTCAAAAAAAACGTGAAGCAACAAGCAGAAGAAAATGTAAAAAAATTAGAGAACTTAAAATCCACTGATATCATACAAGAATTAAATAATTTGCACACACAAGGAGTTGAGCTCGTAGAACCAGCAGACTTATCAGGAAGTATTAGAGGAAGACATAACTTGTACAATCATCTCGAACTTACCATAAGAGGTGCACAAAAAACAGTTACTATGAGTACAACAACTCAAGGGCTCATGAGAAAAGGAGAAGGATTCAAGCCCGTCTTTGAACAACTCGTAAAAAGAGGAGTAAAAATACGAATTGTAGCACCACTTACAAAAGAAACCGAACCAATAGTAAAAGAGCTAGAAGGAGTGGCAGAAATCAGGGATGCGCATGTAAAAGCACGATTTACCATAGTTGATGGAGAAGAAATGATCTTTATGGTTATGGACGACTCCGAAATACATCCAACCTATGATGTGGGAATATGGATTAATACACCTTTCTTTGCTTCAGCACTCGAAGAATACTTTGAGCTCGCCTGGAAGCAAATGAAAAAAACCGCATAGATATGCATAAAAAAATATTTTTTACTACACTTTTATAAGTAATGCTAAAATAAAATGGATATGAAAAAAATTATTTCACAACTCTCACCCATAGAGAAAAAAATACTTCCCCATATCGCTGGAAATACCACCATACAAGCACTTGCAAAAAAATTATCCATACCAATTATAGAAGCACTTCGCGCCTGTCAATTCCTAGAAAATAAACAACTTGTTACTCTTGAGAAAACGGAAAAGGAAGAATACATTCTTACAGCACGAGGAGAACACGCAAGAAAACAAGGATTGCCAGAACAAATACTTTATAACACCATACCAAAAGAAATCGAACTAAAAAACATTGAACAAGCAACCTCGCTAGATCGATCAGAAATACACGCGAGTCTAGGCGCACTAAAAAAACAAGAAAGCATAGAAATAGAGAACGGACTCATACGAAAAACAACAAAAAAGCCAGTATTTCCCGAATTAACAGAACCCAACAAACACAAAGAATTTGTTAAGAGAGGATTGCTAGAAATAAAAAACGAAATTATATACACTGTTCATATCACAGCCCTGGGTAAAAAAGCACAAGAACAAAACCTTGAAGAAGAATATATTGAAGAATTAA
>SKHI01000028.1 GCA_007117065.1 Candidatus Woesearchaeota archaeon | reverse complement strand
TCTAAATTCATATTATTTCTAATAATATCTGAATTAATATATAAATAATTCTAAAATAAAAAAAAATAATTTATATATATTTGTAGTTACCATATAGTTATGAAAAAACTCATATTATTGTTCGGAGCAGTCAGCATAGCAATACTGCTCTTTGCAATACACACAACAACAGAGACAACAAACACTGCAACCATAGGGTTCTTTACCGATTTAAGCGGACCAGCAGCCCCATACGGAGAAGAAATATTGCGCGGAGCAAAGTTAGCAGCTCAAGGCTACGAAAACATACTCATACGCTATGAAGACACACAATGTAATCCCAGAGAAGGCATAACCATACTACAACAACTCAGAACAGCGCATGATATACGCGTAACAGGAGGAACAGTTTGTTCATCAGTAGCGCAAGCAATCGCACCCCTACTCGAAGGACAGGACATGTTCCATCTCTCCACAGGAGCAAGCAGTCCAGAACTCACACATGCAGGAGAACGCTTTTTTCGCGTATGGCCAAGTGACGCCGCAGAAGCACGTATACTCGCAACATACGCAATCAAAGAAATCGGAGTGGAAACGGCAAGTATACTATACGTTGACACAGAATTCTCAAGACCACTGCAAGAGATATTTAGGCAGTACATACAAGAACACGAAAAAAAGATACTTTCGACGGAGAGTTTTTCGAGCGAAGCAAGAGATGTGCGAGCACAGCTCATTCGAATACAACAAGAAAAACCCGATGCAATATACGTCATATCACACCCAGAACAAATCCCCATAATTCTTAGACAAATAAAAGAATTGGGAATAGAGAGTAAGATTCTTTCGTATGGACCAGCGATACAAGCACACGGAATACTCGAGCAAAGTGGAATACGTGCCGAAGGCGTCACCTTTGCATTCCCAAAACAAGAAGAATCGCAAACATTCAAAGAAAGGTATAGAACACAATATGGCACCGAACCAGGACTAGGAGCAAGTGTTGGTTATGACACGATGAAACTCCTCATAGAAGCAGTAGAACAATGCGGAGACCGAAACATCACATGCATACAACGATATCTTCATGCACAACAAGAAAGACCATCCGCTTCAGGGACAATAAGCTTTGATGAAAATGGAGATGTAGTGGTGCCAGCAGTAATAATGCATATACGAGACGGCAAAGCAGAAGAAATACAGAGGGAGAAATGAATCAAGAGAGAAAACAACGCTACAACACACAGCATGCCAGGAACTAGCTACAAAGGAATAGACTTCCCCCACTTACGCATAGCAGCACAAGAACAACTAGATGACATTATCTTAGTCACTGATCAAAAAATGCTAAACGAATTTTCACACAAAACAAGACATCAAAAAGCAATAGAACGAGCAAAAAAATTAGTTCAATGGAATAAAACACCATACAAGAATCTGGGCAGAAGCTCACAAGCAGCACTTGCAGTAGCAAAAATATTAGCCAGAGAGACAGAAAATAAAGATTTTCTCATCATAGGATAGGATAGTAACAACAGGTATGCAACATAATACCCAGAATCAAAAAAAATGATATTACCACCTTACAGCAATTGATAAATACGTTGTTCATTTTAAAAAAAAATAGTTTAGGTTTTCGGTGCACAATTATATAAATAAAAAAATATTTTCTTCATTGTGAACGCATTAGAAGTCAAAGAATTGTCAAAGAACTACGGAACATATCAAGCGCTCGATAACGTAAGCTTTAGCATAAAAAAAGGAGAAGTGTTTGGACTGCTCGGACCAAACGGTGCAGGAAAAACAACTCTGATAAACATACTTATAGGAATACTCACTGCAAACAAAGGAGAAGTAACGTATTTTGGAGAAACACTAAACGAATCAGTAAAGAATAAAATAAACGTATCCAGTGCGTACAGAAGCGTATCAGCAATGATAACAGTAGAGCAAAACCTACGCGTATACGCGGACATATACAACGTAAAAAACCCTGAAGAACGTATAACAGAACTCCTCAAACGGTTTCTCATTAACGATATTCGAAAGAAAAAAGTACGCGAAATAAGTTCAGGACAAAAAACCCGTGTAAATCTCTGCAAAGCACTCATCAACAGTCCAGAAATACTCTTTTTAGACGAAGCAACAGCAGGCCTTGACCCGCAAATAGCAAAAACTGTGCGTGAAGAAATAAAAAAACTTGATTGTACAATACTCTTTACAAGCCACATAATGAGCGAAGTAGAAGAACTTTGTGATAGAATAGCATTCCTGAGAAAAGGAAAAATAATAGGAATAGAAACAGCAGAACACTATAAAAAACTCCTTCATAAAACACATACGAACCCAACACTAGAGGACGTATTTATCAGCATCGCAGAGGAAAAACTATGAAACTACACAGAATACGCGCACTTCTAAGAAAACATTATTATCTCTCAACAGCAGGAATAAGCAGAAGTTTTGACATGCTGTACTGGCCCGCATTCGGACTTATCGTCTTTGGACTCACAGCACTCTTTGTAGAAGAACAAGGAGCAGACATAAGAATATTTCTCATAGGAGGACTCATCTTATGGGTTGTTTTCGAGCGACTCCAACAAGATATAAACATTTACTTACTCGAAGATTTTTGGAGTGGAAACGTCGCCAATGAGTACGCAACACCCATTACCAGTACAGAACGATTCATAGCACTCTTCATAACAGCACTGATTAGATCGATAATCAGTCTGGGCCTCATGGCACTTCTTGGCTACACACTGTATGCATTTAACTTCTTTAATATACACCCAGCAGGAATACTCTATGCACTCCCGCTCTTCCTTACCGCATGGGCGCTTGCAGCCGTAGTAGCAGGACTGGTAGTACAGCACGGTATACGCATACAAATGATCGCTTGGGCAGTAGCTGCACTCGTACAACCAATAGCAGCAGCATTCTACCCTGTAAGCATACTTCCTAACTGGCTGCAACCAATAGCATACATGACACCACTTGCACACACTTTTGAGGGATATAGAGAAGCACTCGCAGGAAACTTCATGCTAGGACAACTCATTACTGCAACAATACTCTCCGTACTCTTTATACTCATAGGATACGCATACTTTGTGTACAGCGAGAATAAAGGAAAAGAAAACAGCACCATAGCAGAAAATTAAAGTACTCTTTTATAGTTCAAATAACAGAAATGATGTCAAATGACAATAATAGACATACCTAACCCGTATCTCACAACAAGCAAAAAAGCAAAGATTATGCTAAGCCAGGAAATAGACATAAATAATCAGAGAATACGCATTGTGTGTCTACTTCCAGAAGAACAAACATACATCCAAGAAGTACAGGCACTTCCTGTATTTACAGATATTGTTAGTAAGCTTACTCACGCATTAAAAAGATTTATACAACCAAATAGTGCGTATCCCAGTCATGAGCATCAAACAAAAAAAATATATCTTGTACTCGATAATAATACGCATTTTAAAGCAAGCGTAGTGCCTACAGCGCCCGATAGTACGAACTATGCTGAAATACAAATACAAGTTTCATACTATTTTTATGAGCGAGAAAAACAGAATGTAGAAATGATACTTGTTCACGAATTATATCACCCGATAGCACAACTCGAGCACGAAGAAGCACACATGAGAAAAGAACTCTTTACACTCCATAACAAATACACTGAGATACTGACAACAGAAGAAGTACTCATTGAAGAGATCGTTAAGTCCCTAGAATCAACAACAAAACAATAATCGTTTCTTTGCACCAATAAAAAACGAGCCATACAGCGACCAACCACCAAAGAAACTTGGAAGACACAAAAAAACAAGTCACAGTATAGAAGCAGATTATCACAGAAGAAGTCTTGTTGAAAGTATTATTAGAAGTATTAAAAGTCGAGTGCGCGTGTTACGCGCACGACTACACTATATGAAAAAACGAGAACTCGCTTGGCACATACTCGCAAGAAACATCGAGATCAAGATATCTCTTTTGCTGCGACACATATATGCACTGGTTCGCTTCGCTCACCACACAAAAAAACAATCATCCTAGACTAAGCCCTTATAATATTAAAAACAATATCATGTATAAAATAGATGTAATCAGAAAAGGAGATAAAAGACCAATTGTAAAAATTAATGTTTCCACCGATAATAAAGAATTAGAGGAGACCATTCCTATTAATATCGCTTACCTTCCAAAAGAAGCAAATCTTTCTGAAGAAATTTTTTATATGCAATTTAGTAAATCTAAAAATAATGAGTTTGATTGGTGCGGTATATCGGCAAAATGCAATTATCAAAGTCCTGAAACTGCAATTCTCAAAAAGATTCACCGCTT
>SKHI01000024.1 GCA_007117065.1 Candidatus Woesearchaeota archaeon | reverse complement strand
CTCTTTGTTGTGCATTGAGTTCATTAGTATTCTGAATCAATGCGCCATAAGCCTCTGCCGCTAAACCAACCTCTGCAATCAACTGAGAACCATGATATCGCGTCGACAGATGATTAACAATGTCACGATACTCCTGTTCAATACGGTTAATCTCATTCTGATGTTGTGTATTAAGTGAATTTCTAAAATCCTCCCTCCTCGCGTCCAGGTTTTCATTAGCTTCCTGCAAAGCCCTCAAAGAGTTGTCTCGATTGTCTTGAGCACCTTTTAAATTATTCCTTGCTGCGTTCAAATCCGCTCCATTTTCTTTGAGAAAATTAGCTAAAGCATATTCATCATCTCCAAAACAGCTTCGGTATCTGTCCTCAGCAGCGGTTGCTACTTGTGGTGGAATAATTGCCGGATTACAATCCAATGTTTTGCCAATCACTGACTCTTCTCCCGTCAACACTGAGGCGTCATGAGGGGTGGTGAGTGCACACGTTCTTCCGTTTGCGTGCGAATAGCTTTTTCCTCCTTGTTCAAATAGTACAAATCCTGAGTTACAGTACATTGTTTGACTTGTTGGTAATCCTGATGAAGCGCTGAGTTGCAGACTCGTCGGGCTTACTTGACAAGCACCTACCTGTCCTTGAATAAGATTAGTCGCTGTTTGATATGCATCACGTATTTGCATGACTGTTGACACGACCTCCCCAAAGTCACTTGCTGTTCTTGGTACTGCACACCACAAATTTACATTGTCTATTCCGCCTATGGGACAAAGAGCGTTCAAGCCTATTCCTAGCAAAGCAAATGGATTTTGCAGTGCGCGTTCCACCTGGGTAAGTATAGAATCAAACAGGTGCATTGGTGTAGCATGATACAAACTTCCCGCAACAAAACTACACATTTGCTGACCTTTAGCAAATGTACATGCATCAACTGATTGAACGCCTGATGGAGCCTCAGCTACACAAGCAGCTTCTTGACAAAGTATGCTCAGATACATTTCCATATGATACATCATTGCAGGTATACAGAGAGTATTTATTGCTGTAACGATACTTTTATATGGATTTACTAAACCCTGAGCAGTTTCTGCACCTCCAAGTGCCCCCACCCACCGAGATGCATCTCCTTCGTTTGAGAATGGATTAACGACTGTACCAATTGGCGACAATAAATTATCATCCATGGAACACGCCATAAACTCACACACTTGAGCTATGTTTGAAGTCTGAAAACCTTGTTCTACCTTATCCATTGCCTTACTCACTGACATCATCGGGTCATGCAGTCCGACTGGTTGCAATGAAAGCGCAGTCGCCGCAGCTGCTGTATTTATTCCGTGCGTCCCAGCTCTTGCTGAACATATTGTCTGAATGCCTGCATACACTTGTTGAAGAGTAGCTAAACGCTGACGAGTAGCCTCATATTCCTCTACAGACTTCTGCAATCTGCGCTCTATCATATCTCTTGCGGGTGGCAGTCGTACAAAGCGAAGGGGTATTTCTATTGTTTCACGTTCTGGCGTTGTGTACAGGAAATTTCCTAGTCTGCTATAAATCTGTACTTCACAGCGCACTGTTCGTTCTATGAGGACATTTGCATCTCCTACCAATATTGAGCGTCCTTGCGCTGCTAGGTCTAGTTCTATTGTTGTTCTTCGGCTTCCTTGGTTTATAGCTTGTGGTTGACGTATTTCTCGCACGCTTCCTCTCGCGTCTGTTGCGCTTCCGATGAGTTCACAATTCTGCAGTTCCATGCGTATAGGTGCTGCTGCTGGTGGAGTGTTTTGTCTTTGTGAAAAACGAATATCGAGAGGAATTGTCTGGTCATGCACCGCCCACATATCCACGTTTATCGCTCTTCGAACATCAACATGTATATTCCAGAAATTTGGTTCTATATCTCCTGCTGCACTGAGAAACGTTACGGGTAATTCTGTTGTCACATTATTTCCTGCAGCGTCTGAAACAATAAATGTGAGGGGTCCAGTGTAGGGCGCAGGTACTGTGAGCGTTACTGAGCACACGTATTCTCGTTCGCCTGAAGCGCGTCGCGTACAGCTTCCACTCACATTTTGAAACGGATATCGGACCTCAAGGGTGGGTACACCTGTTTCTTCAACAATCACACTAAAGGGTATTGGTGTGTTAATGGGAAGCTGTGCTCCCTGTGTATATATTCCTCCTGGCCTGGGCTCTTGTATGAGTATTGGCGGGCTTGTATCGTGTACTGCTTGTATTGTTGCTCGTTCTGCTCTATTTCCTGCGCGGTCTGCGACAACTACTTGTATGTCAACATCTCTTGGCGGCAGAGTATATGTACACGTATTTTCTTCACACTGTAGTTGTTGTCGAGAAACGGGTGTTCCGTCCAGAAAAAGCTCTATTGTGTGTCCATCTATTCCACTTCCTTCGTCTGCAAAGCGCATTCTCAACACTCCTGGGTCATTAAACGCGCAATTTCGTGCACAACCATTTATGTCTAATTGTATGGTTGGCGGACTATTATCCTGGAGAAGGGTGTATTGTAGAGTGGTTGTTTCCTGGGTTGGATCTTCAGTTATTGCAAGGAAGAAATTTGTCGGCAGGTTCACATTATTGAATCCTACTGAACAATCTTGTGAACAATCAGTAAATATGTTTAGTACCCGTGAGGCAATAACCGTGTTTCCTTCTCCACGCACTTCTACGAGAATGTTGGGTGCTTGTTGCGAATACACGAATGGTGTTGGACTAAAATCAATGCGTAGTGTGACTCCTTCTCGTTCGTTAACAAATGCTGATCCAGGCGTTTGTGGTACGTCGTTGATGGATAATTGCGCGTTTGTTACTGCGTGTATTGGAGGAATAAAAAGTACGCACAGGAGTGCTGTAAAGAGGAATAATTTTTTCACCACACACTCTTTTCTTCTTTCTTCTTTTTAAAGCTTACCGTACGGTTCCGTACGCGCCCTTGTCTACAGAAATTTGTGGCCCTTTGAGAAGAATTCCGTCTACGCGTATTCCTTCTTTCGAGCTCGTTATTGTGTGTTTCTTGAATTCCTCGAAGGTGATTTCTTGCTCTACACTTTTGTCTGTGAGGTGGTATCTCTCTCCTGATTTTGCATCACTGAGTACCACTCCTACCGTTTGCGTATCTTCGCTTGCTAAAATCATTCCTTGACTTTTTTCTCCGCGTATCGTGGCTTCTTTGAGGTTGTTTAGTATGAGTATTGTTTTTCCTTGGAGCTCGTCTGGGGAATAGTATTTTTTTATTCCTGCTACGAGTTGTTTTTTCTGTACGCCTACTGCCACACGTAAGAGATAGAGACTGTCAGCGTTTGGATGCGCAAGGACTTCCTCAATGGTTGCTGCGCGAATGTCAAGAGGGATTCGTTTAGGCATATACGTTTGTTCTAGTTCATCACGTACTTCATCAAGTATGGGTGAGAGAAGGATGCGGGGTTCTGTTACCCTCAAAGGAATAAGTGTTCCTAAATCAGTGTATGTAAGATTTTTTTGTTGTAATTGTTCTTGTAATCGCTGAGCTATCGTTGGTGTTATCGGGCTAAGAAGTATACTCAGGTCTTTTATGATTGTTAGTACTGCTTGTATGACTGCGCTTGTTGCTTCTGGGTCAGTGGTAATCGTTTTCCACGGCTCTTTTTTCTGAAAGTATGCGTTAGCAGTTTTTGCTATGTGCAAGAGTTCCTTTATTGCTTTTCGATATTCTGTTGCATCATAATACTCCTGTATGTTCTTTGCTCGCTCCACGCATTCGTCTATGATTGCTTCTTGTTCAGCACTTATTGCAGGGTTGTGCAGAGTTATTTTGTGTTGTGTGAAGTGTATTGTTCTGTGTGCGAGGTTGAGGATGTTTGCTATGAGTTCGTTATTTATCTTGTTCTGGAAATCCTCGAAGCTAAAGTGCGTATCACTTGTCTCAGGCCTATTTGCGATGAGTGCGTATCTCCAGGCGTCTGCTGGTATTGCGTGTTTATCTTCTATTTGTATGACGTCATCTCCGAATATTCCTGTTTTGTTACTTTTACTGAATTTTCCTTCTGCGAGGTTGAGGTACTCTGTGCTGTGTATTGCGTGTACCATGGTCCATATATCAGCAGTTCCTAAGAGTGTTGCTGGAAACAGAGTGCTATGAAAGAGAATGTTATCTTTTGCCATGAATTGATGGAGTTCTACATGAGGGTTTTTCCACCAGAGTTCCCAGTCGCTTCTCTGTTGTGCGACAATACTGATGTATCCTATAGGCGCATCAAACCATACATAGAATACTTTGTTTTCATACCCTTCTTTTGGTACAGATATCCCCCACTCAAGGTCTCGTGTTATTGCTCTACTTTCTAGTTTTTTTATCCATTCGTTAGTAACTTTCTTTGCGTTTGTACTCCACCCTTCTTGATTCATCCATCGTTGTACGAGTGGTGCGAGTGCCGGTAGGTCTATAAACAGGTGCGTTGTTTTTTTTATGATTGGTGTTGTTTTTGTCAGTGTACTTTTGGGCTCTTTTAGCGTCATTGCATCAATAAGTTTTCCACACGCGTCACACTGGTCTCCTCTTGCTCCTTGCGCGCTGCAGTGTGGACATATTCCTTCTACGTATCTGTCTGGCAGAAATTTGTGTATTGTTTCGTCGTAGAACTGCTCTGTTTCTTTTTCTTGTATGTATTCATTTTCTTCGAGTGCAAGAAAAATGTTCTGTACTATTTCTTCGTGAGCTTGTGTGTGTGTTCTGCCCCAGATATCAAATGATATGTTAAACCAGTCGTATATTTCTTTGTGTTTTTTTTCGTATTCATCACAGAGTTCTTGGGGAGTTTTTCCTTCTTTTAGTGCCTGTATTTCTGTTGGTGTTCCATGCTCGTCTGCACCGCACACAAAGAGGACTTCGTGTCCTTGAAGTCGTTTGTGTCTTGCGTATACATCTGCTGATAATGTGCTACCTATGAGGTTGCCAAGATGAGGTATATTGTTTACATAAGGAAGAGCGCTTGTAACAAGAATTTTTTTCATAACATAATAGAAAAGCTAAAGATTAAAAAATATTTGTTTTTTGTTTTTATTCGAAGAATATGTCTCCCTCAGGGAGTGCTTCTAGACCTACGAGTTCTACTGTAAACGTGAGCTCTTCTCCTGCGAGTGGATGATTCAGGTCGAGTAATACTGTTTCTTCGCCTACTTCAAGAACGGTTGCAAAAATCTGTTCTTGTGTTTGTGGGTCAGCAAGCGTAAGAACCATTCCTTCTTCAGGTGTTGTTTCTCCGAATTCTTCACGCGCAAGACTGTCTATGAGTGCTTCGTCACGCACTCCGTATGCTTCCTCAGGAGTCAAGGTAAATGTTCTTTCCTCGCCTACGCGCATGCCAAGAATGTTTTCTTCGAATGCTCGCAGTATCATTCCTGCTCCGACAATAAATTCTAATACGTCGCCTTGGCTTGCATCAAAAACTTCTCCGTTTGCAAGGGTTCCGACATATTCTAGGGACGCTATTGTTCCAACAGCTACTTCCTCTACTTCTGCCACAGGTAGTTCTGGCGGTTCTGGTGGAAGTCCTATGTCAGGAATGTGTTGTTCTGCCTCGTTTGTTGTGGTACATCCTGCCGCAAATAATGCGATTGCAAGAATAACTACTAAATAAGATCTCATACGTCGTCTATGGGTTCTTCGTATTTAAGTTTTCGGGTTCTGCACGCTTAATCTTCGTCTTTTTTTGCTTTAAGTCGTTTTGTAATGGCACATTTTTCTTGAGTGAATTCATTAAGGAACACGAATGATGGTATTCCTTTGTATGTTTTTCTTTTGTATGCTGTGTGCGTTGTTTTTTTCTCTGTTTGTTGCGGGTTTGTGTATTGTATTTCTAGCTGCAGCGTGTTTTCATGAGTAAGTTTTTCTTCTTCGTAGCCGCAGTTTGGACAGACGTATTCTTTGGCTCTTATTTGAATTTTTTTCGTTTTAGGATTAATTGGTTTTCCCATGAGTGCGTTATCACATTCAGGACAGCTTTTCTTATGAACATACGCAAGTATTTTTGTTCCGTCAGAAAGTTTTCTGTTAGTAAAGTAAAGGAGATCGTCCATGTGTTCTGGAAAGTCAAATTGTATCATGTAGCTGTATGAAAGGGCAGATAATTTAAATCTTGTGGTTTAATAATATTTTTTGAGGTATTCTGTTGCTTGCTCTTCTGTAACGCCTGCTTGCGTGAGCACTTGTTTTATTGCTTCCTGAGAATATTGTTGCTTATACATTTCTATATACTCTTTGTATTTGTTCTCCTCTGCACTCACGTGAACTGTCGTCTCTGTTGGTATAGGTTCGCGTTTGCTTTTTGGATGCGTTCCTCGGATCACAAAGAACGTTACGAGGAGGACGAGGAGTATAAAGGCAGCAGTTATTCCTATGTAAAGTGCATACGAAGATGCTGTTTCTTGTTCTTGGCGCGAAATAATAACTACTGGTTCTTCAAGACTAAATTCTTGAATATTCATTCGCACAGCATTCTCATCTATCAGAGTCCCTCTTGAGTGGGAAGTGATTACTCCTGGCATACGTATGATGTATTGTATGGAAAAGAAACTCTCATCAAAAGGCATGATTTCGTCTTCAGATTGCGTTGGTGTAAGTCCTTCAAGAAAGTCTAAAGACTGTATTTCATATCGGTATTCTGTGTAGCCTGATTGTTCATTCAGAGTCACAAATGGAGATTCGAATCGAACAAACTGTATGCGCACAAGACCGTCTTCATCAGTACAGGTAAGGATTTCTTGCTCGGACCCATCCCTGAATTGTTCGCATAAATCGCTTGGTAGCTCATCCTCAAGCTCACTCGTCTGTCCCATTGACTGTGCCATTTGTAAGAGTTGTCTCACATCATAAATGAGTTCCGTATCTATTGAACCGTCTGCATTCACTTGTTGTTCAAGCGTGATGGATATGCAACTTGTAAGAAACAAAAGGGACACAATGATAAGCGCTGTGATTCGCATACATCATATTTGGACTAAAGCATTTTTAAATATATGCTTCTCTCGTCAGTTCTTTGAGTATGCTTGTTTGAAAAATGTTTTTAAGGCTACACGCATTTCATTCTTGTATGTTTCGTGTGCAAAAAGTTCTTGCCAATAGAGGATTCTGTTCTCGAAGAAAAGCTGAGGAGCTAATTGAGTCTGGCAGGGTGCTCATTGATGGAAAACGCGTAGTATTAGGAAGTTCATGCGCTCTCGAGGCAGAAATTACTGTTGATGGATCGCCTGTTCCTGTGCCACGCACTGTGTATTATGCGTATTATAAACCTGTTGGAGTACAAACGTCTTTGTCTGATGCGCACACAGCAGATCTTTCTTCCCTTCTTTCTCAATTAGGTTCTCGTGTCGTTCCTGCTGGACGTTTAGATATGGATGCAGAAGGGTTACTTCTTCTCTCTAATGATGGCGATTTTGTTCATCGCGTTATGCATCCTTCCTTTGAGAAGAAAAAAACCTATCACGCCACTCTTAGTGTTCCTGTTACCAAGCAGCACCTCAAGCAGTTATCTCGAGGAGTTACTTTGCGTGACGGGTTTGTTGCAGTGTTTGGCGCTTCAAAAATAGACTCGCATACTGTCTCCATCTCTCTTATCGAAGGACGAAACAAGATTGTGAAACGATTACTGCGTAAGGTAACGCAGGGCACAGTTACTCGTTTGGTTCGTACGCAGATTGGATCTGTATCCCTTGGTACATTGCGCCCGGGAGAATATCGACTGTTGACTGCTTCTGAGCAAGCGTCTTTTTGAATTGCTCTGTGTGTCTTCGCTCACTTTCTGTTACCGCTATGTCGTATCTTCTCCAAGAACGCTTCCTAAAAAAACTACATAATACTTTTCCTATGGTGTCTGGCTCCGTTCTTCGTATATAGTCCTCTAGTCTCGTATCGGTTAATCGCCTTATTCTTTCTGCATCATCCATTTGTGTATATATGTGTGTTCTGGGTCGTATTGTTCTTGTTGTTTGTCAAGATTAAATATTCTGTCTCTTGGGTCTAGTATTCCTGCTTGGTACGCTGTGTTAAATGCGTTTATTGCTCTGTCGTAGTCTATGAGGTGTTGTGCAAAGTAGTGTTCTATCTTATCCCATTCGTAAGCGTATTTTTTTGCCAAAGCGTTTGCGAGTATTTGTCTTGCCCTGTTTGTGATGTAACCTGTTTGTTCTAGTTCTTGTTGTATTGCACAGAGTAATGGGTGATTGAGTTGAGGCATTATTGTCCGTACTGGTTTGTTTGGATGTATTTCTTTTCTGTGTGTGTATGTCTGGTGAGCGTATTCTCTCCAGTAGAGTTCATAGAGAAGGTGTTTTGTTCCTTCGTTTGGCTTGTTTTGTTGCTCATATGCGCGAATGTCGGCGTATATTTTTCGCACACTCAAAAGACCTTGACTGAGTGGAATGCTCAAATAGCTTCCCGCAGCCTCGAGTTCGTTTCTTGTTTGTTTGTACCCATTAATTTTTTTTGTTTCAAGGTATGTTCTCAGATGGCTAAGAGCTTCTTGTTCTGAATATATTTCAGGGTATTGTAGCTGTTGTTTCTGAGTGTGTTGAAGCATGGTTGATCGGCTTTCCAACTCTTGTCTGAACGATGCAGGTACAGGAACTGGTTTGAGCGGTTTTTCTCGTATTGTTTGTAGCCATGCACTAAAAGGGTGTTTGTGTGGCGGGTATGTTTCGTGTAATGTATGTGTGATAAACGTTTGTATTGGTCGTATAGCTCTGAGAAGAGAGAGGAGTTTTTGATTATCTGCTCGTTCTTGGGTGCATATCTCTGTTATGGAGTGTTTTTCGCAAAGTGCGGTTACTATTTCTCGTACCGAGCCGGTTTGTGTAATCAGCTCCACATCGTTTGCTGCGTATGTTTCTTTGAGTGCGTGTACTGCATGGGTAATGAGTGTATTCTGATGTGAGGAGCAAGTATGCTGTTCTGAAAAAATATATACAGGTATGAAATCGTGTTGGGTTGCGTACGCCAGTGCTGCATTATCATGTATACGCAGGTCTTTTTGGTGGAGATAGAGTATTTTTTTCATACATACCTTTTTTAAGTATGAGTCGTTAATGCGATAATGACTAAAAATGTTGTTGTTTTAGGTGCAGGGTTTGCAGGTTTGTCTGCTGCTGCTCTTCTTGCAAAAAAAGGTTTTTCGGTTACGCTTCTTGAACAGCACAGTACTCCTGGTGGGCGTGCACGTATGTTTTCTGAAAAAGGATTTTCTTTTGATATGGGTCCTTCTTGGTATTTGATGCCAGACGTCTTTGAGCGATTCTTTACGCATTTCTCAACGTCTCCTGACAAGTATTATTCACTACAACGCCTAAACCCCTCCTATCGATTATTGTTTTCTGATGAGACTATTGATATTCCAAATGATGTGCAGGCTGTTGCTGCTATTTTTGATCGTTTAGAGCCGGATGGAGGAAAAAAGTTTCTTTCCTACCTTCAGAAAAGCGAGGAGCAGTACACTGTGTCCGTAGAAAAATTCCTGTACAAATCCTACCATTCCTATCGTTCCCTCCTTGATCCATCCCTTGCTTCTGCGAGTCGTCGTTTGGTGTTATTTGGCAGTATTGATTCCTATGTAAGAAAGTTCTTCTCCTCTGAAAAAGCGCGTCAAATTCTGGAATACACAATGGTTTTTTTAGGCGGCAGTCCTTCAAATACCCCTGCATTGTATAATATGATGTCTCATGCAGACTTTAATCTGGGCGTATGGTATCCTCAAGGTGGCTTGAACGCTGTTGCTCGCGGTATTGCTCGTTTAGGTGAAGAGCAAGGCGTCAAGTTTGTATATGACTCTGTTGTTGAAGAGATCATTGTTGAAAAAGGTGCAGTAACTGGTGTTCGCTGCGGAAAAAATATGTATCCTGCTGACATTGTTGTTTCTGGACTGGATTATCATCATACAGAAACAGCATTACTTGAGAAGAAATATCGCCAGTATTCAGACAAGTATTGGGCAAAGCGCGTCCTTGCGCCAGGTGGGCTGTGCATGTATCTTGGTGTTAAAGGTAAAATAGATGGACTGCTTCATCATAATTTATTTTTACAACATAATTGGCAAGAACATTTCGAGACTATTTTTTCCTCTCCTTCTTGGCCTGAGCGTCCTTCGTATTATATCTGTGCTCCTTCTCGTACTGAGGAAGGTCTTGCTCCTGAGGGTTGTGAGAACTTGTTCATTCTTATTCCTGTAGCAGCAGGTCTTGATGATAGCAATCGTGAAGAGTATGGAGATAAGATTTTAGAACACTTAGAAGGAGTTCTTCAGGTTCCTCTTAGGAACCGATTGTTGGTGAAGAAATTCTTTTCTCACAGAGATTTTATCTCTGATTATAACACTTTAGGAGGTTCTGCTCTTGGGTTATCCCATACGTTCTTTCAGTCTGCTATGTTTCGTCCGCGACAAAAGTCTTCTCGTGTAAAAGGGTTGTACTTTACTGGTCAGACGACGCATCCTGGTGTTGGCGTTCCTATGTGTCTCGTCTCTTCTGAAGTGGTAAGTGAGTTGGTTTCGCATGACTTTGCAGAATAAGATTTTTTTCTCTGCGAGCAAAACATATTTTTTTTCAAGCCTATTTTTTCCTCGCTCTCTTCGCAAAGATGTTTCTACGTTGTATGCTTTTGTTCGTGTCGTTGATGATTTTGTGGATCAAGTCCCTGCTGACAAAAAAGGATATACTGCATTTAAGAAAAAGTATTATTCTTCCTTAAAAAAAGATTCTGGAGAAAACGTGATTGATGATTTTGTCTCCTTACAAAAAAAATACTCTTTTTCTCAAGAGTGGATTGATGCATTCTTTTTTTCTATGGAGCTTGACATGCGTAAACAAGTATATTCTTCTGTTTCTGAATTAGAAGAGTACATTTATGGTTCTGCTGAGGCTATTGGTTTGTGTATGGCTCGGATGATGGGTTGTTCTGATCTGTTTCACGCTCGGATGATGGGTAAGCAGATGCAGTTAGCAAACATGATTCGTGATGTAGCAGAGGACGTCTCCTTTGGGCGGACATATCTCCTATTTACTCAAGAGTTAGCTGATTTATCTGAGCAAACCACTCATGCTCATCCTGATGCGTTTGTGCGGTGTATGCGTAAAAATATTTCTTTGTATGAGTCTTGGCGCGATATTTCTCGTAAAGGCCTTTCTTCTCTCCCGTATCGCTATCGCGTTCCTATTCGTACCGCTGACATGCTTTATTCATGGGCTGTCGGTGTGATTAAAAGAGATCCGTTCATCGTGTATCGTCGTAAGGTCAAGCCATCCATTCTTCGTATTCTGTTGTATGCGTGTGTTTCGTTTCTGCGACGGTAAGGGATACTGTTTTAAATCTCTCGCCACATCATTGATTGATGAAAGAAATTATTGCTCAGTATCGCCCACAGATCATTCCTGCGTTAGAGAAATTTTTGTTTTCTCGACGGGTGCGAACGCGTTGGGGCTCTGATGTTCCTCAACGTATGTTTACTTTTTGTTGCGGGGGAAAATTTGTTCGCGGATCATTGTTTCTTGCCGGATATCATGCTCTTGGCGGCACCCAAGAAGTAACCCCTGTGGCCGTCAGTCTTTCCCTCATGCAATCGGCATTACTTGCCCACGATGATATTATTGATAAGGATGATTTTCGTCGCGGTAACCCATCCATTCATAAACAGTATGAATCCTTTGGTCTGGGAGAGGAGTTAGCTATCGTCTTTGGTGATTTAGGAATATTTTGGGGTATCGAGTCGTTAGCTTCGTTAGATACTGATAAGGAGCGCGTTGTTAAAGCGATACAAGCGTTTTCTTCTGAATTATCACTTGTGGGATATGGCGAAATGGAGGATACCTTCCTTGCTGTTTCTTCTGAAGAGCCCACTGTTGACGAGATTCTTGAGGTTCTCTCATTAAAGACGGGCCGCTACACTATTTATTCTCCTCTCCTGCTCGCATGCATTCTCAATGGTGTTGAAGACCCTGTTTTAGAGGAGTTTTGTGATATTGTTGGTACATTGTATCAGTTACGAGACGATGAATTAGGCATGTTTTCTGATTCTGTTTCGGTTGGTAAATCTGTGGGAGGCGATATTAAGGAAAATAAACGTACTGTTTTACGCGCTTTGTTGTGCAAAGCAGATCCTGTCTTTGTTCGTGAGCAATTTGGGAAGAAAAAAGTCGATATTTTTCTTGTTCGTGAACGCATGCACACATCAGGTGCTTTTGAAGAATACCTTGCCCTACGCATCTCGTTAGAAAAAAAAGCCGCTCTTCTCATCCCCCAACTACATCCACAATTACAAGAACTATGTTCTAGTTTGTTATCATTTGTTTCTTCTCGTAAAAAATGATTCTTCTCTCTCGTCCGCGATTCTGGTTATATACTGCCGGCCCTTTTCTCTTAGGAGCGCTTATTGCTGACAGTTCTGCTTATACGTCTGTGTTGTTCTGGTTGTTGTTCTTTTTTTGGTTGTTTCCCATGAATCTGTTATTGTATGGTGTAAATGATTTTTTTGATTGGGATACAGACCGTTTTTCTGCAAAAAAAGCTGGTCGAGAACTCGTTGGTTCCCGCTCTTTTTCTTGGGTGTGGATGACACTTCTTGGCGTGCTTGTTGCGTTCGTATCTCATTGGTGGCTTTTTGTGTATGTATTCTTAGCCATTGGGTATTCTGCACCCCCTTTGCGTTTCAAGGCCAGAGCGTTTGTTGATAGTTTAAGTAATGTACTCTATATTGTTCCTGGGTTGTTCGGGTTCGCTTTTTTTGGTGGCGATTCTCTTAATTGGTTTCTTGTTCTTGCTGCGTGTTTCTGGGCTATTAGTATGCATTTGTTCTCTGCCATTCCTGACATAGTGGCTGATTCTCGTGCTTCTTTACGCACCACTGCTATTGTATTAGGGAAAAAAGGTTCTTTGATTGTCTGTAGTGCTCTTTGGTTCTTGGCATCCTTGTTTTCTTTTTGGGCTTTCTTGTATTATGCTCTTATCCCGTTATTTCTTCTTTCTTCTTCTCTTGAAAAAATTGGGAGAATGTACTGGTATTTTCCTCTCATCAATACAGTTACAGGATTCATACTATTTCTTCTTGTGCTATTATGAGAAGTCTGATACGCACAGTTCTCTTGTTGCAGCGTCAGTTATTTCTTGACAGAGAGCAGGGTTTCCTGTTGATAGTGCGCGTACGTATACTTGATTATCATCTGTTAACGCCTCTGTTGGCGTAGTAAAGTCTTCTCTACAGAGTTGACGTAGTGCTTCTTCTTCTATTTGTTCACAGTACGAGCTATCTGCTGTTTCTAATGCTCGAAAGTACGCCTGGTTATCCTCTGATAAGGGTTCTTGTTCTTCTTGCATAAAGTCGCCTCTACACAGTTCTCGTAAAGAAAGGTCTTGAATATCTTCACAGAATAGCGGATTTCCTGTTGCTAATGCTCTAAAGTATATTTCATTATCAGGTATGAGCGGAACGCTTGGAGCTAGTTCTTCAGGTATCGCTTGTTGCGGGATAGGTTGATAAAATACGAAGAGTGTTGTAAGCAAGATAATCACTGCACTAACAGTAAAGATGTACGTATAGGTGTTTATTATTCGTTGTTTCTTTCGTGCTCGAATAAGGGGGAGGATGACGTTCTTGTCATGACCAACGCGCGTGAGTTCTGTTAGTATATCTTGTTCAGAGATGTTTTTCTTTAATTGCGCGTCAATGTAGTCAGCAAGTTGTTTCGTCATAGAATAATTGTTTCACCTCGAAAAGAATTCACTCATAAGAGTATATAAAGGTATTTAGCATCGTCTTTATTGCATTTCGTTAATTAAACGATACTCTTCACAGACTGCGCTGTTGTCGCCACCAGAGAAGTAGGCTCCTTTTACAAAGATTCCTTCAATCATACAACCAAGAAGCGGACCGCCTCCTCCCGGAACAGAAGGCGGTGGAGTGTTTACATTGTTAGAACAAGCAAGTTGTGGAATGACATCTAATTCAGCTAGATCAGTGAATACATTCCAATGAGTATCTGTTATCGGTCTTGCGTATAAGGTGTTCTCTGTTGACGATTGCAAAGGAGTTGAAGCATATTGTAAACCAGTAACTTGTTGACAGAATACATTTGCATGCGTTTGAGAATCGCCAGGAGAACCATAGAAAAGATTCGCGGGCCGTGACTCGGAATAAGACCATATGACAGGGTTGTAACAACCTATCGATAAAGATTCATAGCTGCAATATACGCGGACTGACCCGCCGCCTTGCTGATTTCTATTAACAGAACTAAACTGAACAGCATAACTTGCAGAAGAAGCAGAACTGATGCCGAGAATATTTTGTGCGCTAATATTGACAGTTAATACATCACCTCGATTGAATGCACCATTTAGTTCTATTACAGCTGCATGTCGGTCTCCTTCAAGAGAAGTCGCAGGAACAACCACGGCACCGAAGACACCAAAGTCCAGAATATATTCATCAATAAAGTACTGACTCGGAAGAGGGTCCCAATACACACGCACGAATACATCATTAACTGTTCGATAAATTCCTTCGATATGAACATTATTGGGAGGAATAGGAGGCTGAACAATAGAACCATGAGCTATACAACCTGCTGGCTCTGTCTGCAAAGCACCAGTAGTATCTACTGTTATTCTGTAACACAGACCATTAGGGGACCGTAATACAACCCCAGTTCCTATCTCTTCAAAATGCATATCGTTGTGCGAGTAAGACTTTCCGCCAATTTCAAGAGTAGTGTTGTGCATAGCCCAAGTACCTTGAGTGTTAGGACCTAAAGATAAACTGACCGGCATATTTACTCGACCCGTCCCGCCCTGAATTTGCATTCGAGTAGTACCTTGGGTAGAGAAAAGTATCGATTGTTCGGATTGTAAGCGTAAATGTTGTCCTTGCGATGATATAACATAAGGAGTTACTCGCAAAAATTCGTCATCAGAACCAAATAAGACTAACCCATTCGAGTCTGTGCGAATTCGATTATTTTGCGTAAGCGAAGTTCCATCAGAGGACCAAATGGCCAAACGATTTGCAGATCCTGAACCAGTCAGACCACCAGTTCCTGTAGGCCACTCGTTATGACAGACATTATTTAAACATAAAGTATCAGGTCGCAATTGGCCTTCAATACGAGCAGTACCTACAACGTGTAACGGATGTGCCGGCCATGAATTAACAATTCCTATCCCTAATCGCTCATTAATGCGCACTCTACCATTCGAATGAATAAGCATTCTCTGCTGACCACCTGTTGAAAAAAT
>SKHI01000047.1 GCA_007117065.1 Candidatus Woesearchaeota archaeon | reverse complement strand
TCTCCTGGCTCTATTTTTCCTCCAAAAAATCCCCATTTTGTTCTTGCATGCGCAATAGTTGTTCTGTCTTGTAGGAGAATATTTTTCTGTTCGTCATACAGTGCTATAATTGCTACTTTTTTGCTCTGCATTTTTTTCCTGCAAGGATAAGTCCTGCTGCCCAGCTAAAATCTTTTTCTGATTGATAAAACAGTCTTTTTACGGGTTTTTTTGGTCCTTGCAAGATTTCATATATAGTGTTTGTTCCATTCCATTCCTGCAGTGCAGCATGTATCTCTCTTGTTTTTTCTTCTCGCACAAGTGCTTCAAGTGCTGCTATCCAGCTCCAGTATGGACCTTTGTTGTGGTAATCATTCATTCCAAATAATCCGTACCACCATGCTGTTTTTGCAAACGAATACTTTGTATAATTTGTCCTGAGTAGAACATCTGTATTTCTTTGCCGATCAATTTCTTTAAGTATCCGTTCTTTTTCTTTCGTATCTGCAAGCCCGCAATATATTGCCAATAGGTTTCCTGGTATATCTAATACGCGTGTTCCCGTCCATGCGTCGTAGTATGTTCCGTTGTAGAGTTGTGCAGAACTTTTCTTTATTCTTTTTGCTTCTTTGTCATAACGCGTTATTCGCGTCATTCTCGCTACTGCTTTCAGTGCTGCGTATGCAAGTGCATTGTTGTAAATGCTTGCTCCTTCTTTTCGTATCGCGTCATCCCAACTCGCATACCATTCTTCTTCTAAAAGCCCATCATTATTCTTGTCCTGTGCAAGTAACCATTCTGCTGCAGCAATTATTTTTTGCGTATCCCGCACTGATGTGTCGTTTGTTGCCAAAAGATATTTTTCTACAGTAATAAGATAGAGACTATTTGGGTCAAGTGCATTATTGTTTCTCTTATCGTCTCCATATACCGCTCCTCTTTGATTTTTTATGCCAAGAAATACTTTTGTCAGACTCTTTCTTCCTACCCGTAAGGGTACTTGTCCATCCTTCATATTTTTTTGAAGTGTGAGAAGCGTATTTTTTACTGGTTCAGTAAGACCTATCACAAGAGCACCCCAACTTGCATAAAGAGCGTCTCTTGCCCAGAGGTCTTTAAAGTGCGTGCTTCCGGCGACAAAACCGTTTTGAAAGTTATTATTCTCTAATATGCGTTTGCAGTTTGTATATAGTTTCATTTTTTCTTTATTCCATAATATCCAAGAACGATAAAGCCTATTGTAGTCCACATAAGATCTCTTGCTCGTGTTATCATTGCTACTGCCGCTCCTCCTGCTGCGGCAAGACCTAGTGCGATAAAAAGACCTGTTTGTCCTGCTTCAAGCGTTCCCAAAGCCAGAGGTATGGGCAGCATGTACGCAGCCCCTACAAGAGTGTATACTAAGAATATATACGGCAGAGTCGGCTCTACACCTATCATGAGAAGGACGAGATAAAACTCTATCAAACTAACAGCCCATGCTACGCTACTGTAGGCAAATGCTTTCCAAAAATATAGTGGCTTATCTCCATAAAAGCCGTGAATACTTTTTTCAAATTTTTGCAATGAGCCTTCATATTTTTTCAGAGCGCGTATTTTATGGAGTCTAAAAAGTTTAAAGATTTTGAGAACAGGATCATCTCCTCGCAGGATGTGTATTATTGCGTATGTCACAAGAAACAACATAAATAGTGCAATTATTCCAAATACTAATTGCACTGTTCTGGGTAGCGGTGAGATGATGAGGGTGACAAGGAGTGCGATGATGAACATTGTTCCAAAGCTGAGGAGTTCGTTTGTTTTATCTGCGATGACCGAGCTCATTGCATGTGGCATATCAACGTTGTTTCGTGTCATAAGCGCTGCTCGTACCGGCTCGCCCCCTACTCTTGGGCCTGGTGTGATAAAACTCACCGCAAACCCAGCGCATCTATAGGCAAACAGAGTGCTGTATGGAATATATATCCCGTGTTGTTTATTTATTGTTCTCCAGCGCAGTACAAGGAGTGCGAATATGAGCATGCTCACCCCAATATATGCCGCAAAGAGCTGTACTGGTATATTTAGGAGTATTTCGAGTAGTTCGCTAAATGGAAATATTTGAAATGTTGCATAGAGCATAAGAAGGGCTACTGCTGCTATCAAAAGAAGAAACGATTTTTTCATATGTATGGATACACTACGTAAAAGAAGGTATGTTTATATAGTTTTTTAGGCGCGAAAGGAATGGCCCTGTAGCTCAGCCTGGATAGAGCGAACGCCTCCTAAGCGTTAGGTCGAGGGTTCAAATCCCTTCTGGGCCGTTATATCTGGTTTAAATGAAATCGTAGTTTTTCGTATACATCTTTATTTTTTCTTTGTAGACCTACCACTATGGTGTTTCCTGTCTTTGTTCTTTGCAGGAACTCATATGGGTTTTCTGCTTCTGCACGAACCGTTACTTTACCAATGGTACTTGCGTGATGGCTGTCACTTCCTGCTGTGTGTTTTTTGTGCAGTTCATCACAGAGTTTTGCAGCTTTGTTATTTCTTTGATTACTCATAGTAAAGTTCATTACTTCTACGGCATCTATTTTTTGTAGTACATGCTCTGGTAGACTAGCACTTTTTTTTCCAATGTACGCGTATGGGTGTGCAAGACTCGTTATCGCACCATATTCCTGTGCTGCTTGAATTACTTCTTCTTCTGTAAGTGTTGTTTTGCTCGTCCAGATAATTCCTGGGTTAAGTGCTTTTTTTATGGTTTTTTGATAGAATTCTATGAGGTGGTCAAAGCAATAAAAATATACAAGTATATCTTTGTTATTTTTGCTAGTTACCTCTATTGCAGGGATTACTGGGATGTTCATTGCTCGAGCAGCAAGACTTCCACCAATACGATTATGGTCTGTTATTGCAACAGTGAGGTCATGTTTTCTTGTTATTGCTTTTACTTCATGTAACGTGGTGTTACTGTCGTGACTATAGTTTGTGTGCACATGCATGTCACAAGAACGAAATTTAAACATTGTATACCAGTATAGGTTTTTGTATATAAACTTTATTGTTTCTTCCTACCTATGGGTTCTTAAATAAGCTTCTTTTTTTATATGTATGCGTATTAAAGAAATACCAGAAGATTTCCGTGTTACAGAAATCGCTAGACGCGACTGGAGCAGAGAAGGCCCGTACTACGTGTACACGTTGTCTAAGCGCGATATTACTACACGCGAAGCCATCCGTCAACTTGCCAAGGAGAATCGTTGTTCTGAACAAGAGATACGATGTGCAGGAAATAAAGATCGCAGAGCAGTCACCCATCAGTTCATCACCAGTAGTAAACCTCTCATTTCAAACGATACGCGTTGTTCTCTTCTTCATGTAGGATACACTGATGCACACTTATTTCTTGGTGATCTCCTAGCTAATGATTTTTGCATACGTGTAAAGGACGTTTTTTCACATAACACGTGCGCCATACCTAATTATTTTGGAGAACAACGATTCAGTTCTCAAAATGTGCTTATCGGCATACATATTCTAAAGAGACGCTTTGTACAAGCAGCTCTTTTGCTTTCTTATCAGTACCCTTCTGTTCGATATTGGTTAGAAAAAAATCCTTCTGATGGCGTTGGCGCTCTAAGAAAAGTTCCTTTTCAAATATTGTTACTCTTTGTTCACGCTGTTCAGAGCTATTTATGGAACGAAGTTGTCTCCCAGTACATTCACGATACGTATACTGAATACCTCTCCTGCACGTATTCTCAAGGGACATGGCATTTTCCAAAGCAACAGAATAACAAAGAGCTTTTTGTTCCACTCATCGGTGCTGTTTCTACGTTAGGGGAGTGGAAAAAATATTATGAGGCAATACTTGAAAATACCGGCGTTTCGCAACAAGATTTTTTTATTCGTGCAATACCTCAGCTTACACAAGAGGGCTCAGAGAGAAAACTATGGTCCACAGTCCAAAATATAAACATTCAACAAGATAGTGACAGCGCCAGAGTAGAAATGCGCTTAGAACCTGGTTCTTATGCTACAGTTGTGTTGTCTGGTCTCTTTGAAGCAAAATAAAAAGTGATTAACAGCCAGTAAGTTGTTTAAATAGTTCAGGACGTTCTTGTTTAAGATACAAAAAAACTTTTCCATACGGTTCTGGTTGGAGACCATATTTTTTTTGTATGGTAAAGAGTTTTTGGCTAACAGTAGATCGTTCGTCTTCATCTGTAAAAACAAGTTCTAATTCGCACACGTAAAACGTTTTTTCTTCTATAGTCGCTTTATCTATATCTATGCGTACGTCTTCGAGTAGATAGCTTTCTCTTCTTGTATGCACAGTAAGAAAAGGAGAGTATTGGTTTATGTCGACGTATTCTTGTATTTCCTTAAGCGACGTTATTTCCGTGTATTGTTTTAAGAGCC
>SKHI01000005.1 GCA_007117065.1 Candidatus Woesearchaeota archaeon | reverse complement strand
GTTATCAGTTGTGTGTTTGGTTTGAAATCTACTATCGTTCTATTAATTGCTTTTACTTGCTCGCCCAAGGCCGACTCTTGGACTTCCGTAAGCATCGTATCTATAGTCAGTTTAGATTTCATGCAGAGAGTAGATCAGAATAATATATAATAGTTACTATTCAATAGTTACATATTATTGGTGTTGTAGAATAAAAAGTACGATTTTTGATTAAAAATGTAGAAGAATAAGAAAAATATTAAAATTGGGGTTTTTAGGCCCCTAAGTTAAGACTTATTGTTGACTTGGTGCGCGAACAGAAACGTCTCCAGCACTTGCGATGACAACTTCTACGCTTTCACCGCTGAATCCTGGTACATTTTGTGTTGCTGCGCGTGCAAGTACACGGCTGCTTTCTACAGTGTCACGTGCGCTGTATCCTGCTACGAGGACAGCAACGTTGTTTCCTGTATCAAAGCTGCGAACCATACCCATTCCAGGTACGAATCCTGCTTCACAGTCTGTTGGGTTTCCAAGAAGACGTGCTGCCATGGTGTTTGCACATGGACCACCAACTACGATCATGTTTGTTTGGTCATAGTTGACTTCTGTGTCAAGAACGCTTAGACCGATTGGGTTGATAGCGAATCCTTGACCGCCAGGTGTTGGCATACCAGTTCGAGTTACTTCTCCACCAGTTACAAACACAAGAGCTTCCACTTGTTCACGTGGGAAGTGGATGTCTAGTCTGTTTGGACTGTTGGTTAAGGTCTCAAATCGGTAGAATGAACCGTATTGGTCAAATCCTTCGTCAACATCAGTGTTTCTTACTCTTTCGAGATTGAAATATGTGTTACTCTCGTTAACAGGCCTTACAATATCTATGGTTTGAGATCCAGTTAAAGTTGTTCCTCTGATAGACCATGAAGTCTCTACTGGAGTACTTCCATCAAGAAGCTCAGATGGAATAGTTAGAGTAAACTCTAAATCATCTTGATCAGAAGCACTGCGGTTATACCATTCAGCATCCGCATTGATACTAAGGATTCCACCTCCATGTACTACGATGTTCACTGGATTTTCTGGAGTTCCAATGTCATTTAGCTGGTTGTCATTGTTTAAATCAACAAGTAACTGCCAGGTGTTAACTGAAGAACTAGGAGTTCGTACAATCCAGAAAGAATACTCTTGACCACCTAACAAGAACGTACCACTAGGATCACTCACATTATCAACTGCATCAGCGACATCATCATACAAGTTATTTGCATTATATGAAGCGCGAACTGTTTGACCTGTTGAACCATGTCTGAAGTCTACTTCTGTTCTTGTAGTATCTATATTCGTAAACTCTAGAACATAAGAATCTCCTTGTCTTTCATTTTCTCTGTGAGAAACAACAAAGTAATCGTTCAAGCTGATTGGCACTCTTTCATGCATTACAGTATTACTTCTGTCATCTCCAAGGAAAAGATTGTTTCCATTACTAAATGCAAGAGGGAAGGTAAATTCTTGTCCTCTATTATTTGTAAAGGTCATTTCAAACTCATCATCTCCTCTTGGATTAAACTCAATAGCAGTTACCTGTGGTTGTGTAACTCCTTCAAAAGTAATGTCCCATTGGTCGTTTAACATTGCTTGAGGATATCTAAGGAATTGCCTTACACCTTCACCAGCACCAACATGGATATCGCTTCTGTAATCTGCATCAACAGCTACGTTAAACATAATATTGTTCAGACGGAATTCTGTCGAAGATGAAGTATATCCTAAAGTTGCTGATACGCTAGATACGCTTTCCCTGTCTAACTCAATTGAGTTGCTTGAAACACCAGATGCACTAACATCAATTACCATTCTGTTTGCTCCGAGCCAGAATTCTACTAGGCTTGCTTGTGCTCCTTCGAATTGTTGGTTTGTGGAAAGAACATCTCTGATACCTACTTCTATTCCTGCTACAGTATCAGTTTGTCCAGCACGAAGACTTCTTGTTGTTTGACCATTTACTACAAGGCGTACTTGTGGGTCGCTTCCAGTCCCTACGGCCAATACAGTTACTTCATAGCTTTCTCCATCAACTGTGTATGTTCTAGTTTGTCCTTGACTAAGCGTATCGCTTACATCGCCTGCTAAAAGAGTTAAACTAACAGGAGATGAAGAATTCGGTCCTACTTCTGCATTCACAATAGTGTAATAGCCACCAAGCATGAAAATTGTTTCATCTTCAAGGTCTACTGCTCTGAATCTATCGTTTCCTAAAGAAACCTTTGAGCTGCGTAGTCCTGAGGAAAAGTCCAATTCATACTCGAATAACTCGTTGTTTCCTCTAAAAAATAGGAACGGAGCAGTCTGTCTTTGACCGTTTCGTAATTGACGCTCTTCGAACACTACAGAGTGGTCGCCCATTCTAAGTACTTGTGTGAAGCTTGTTGTTCCTCTTCGAGTTTCAGCTTGTCCGCTAGCAAGCATTGCAAGGTCGCCATCAGAGAGCGTTTCTAGAACGTCTGCAATTGGCTCGCCAAATTCGAGGATATCTCCTGGTGATCGTACTTGTCGAACATCTCCACCTACGCTTGGTGCTACTGTTTCTGATGAGCTTCCTGCTCCAGCTGCTTGCACAAGGGATCCGATTATATCGTTAGATGCGATGATATCTTCTGCTGCTGCGTTTGCTCCTACTACAATGTTTCCATTGAATTGACCATTATCAACGAACTGTTGCGGGTAGTGTGCAAGGTTTGGTGCTGCTGCGAGAGCTGCCATCATGGTTGCTCCTGCTAGTCCTATTCCTGCTCCAATTGCAACAATTTTCTTTGCTGTTTTTTTTATATTCATTTTCTTTAGACCTCCATGTTCAACACATGTACATTATACATGTATCGCACCATGTCTGGTTTTATTTTGCTTGTATGCAAGTTGCACTCATACTTACGCTTGTACGTATGACGTGTGCCTGCACACAACTTACCGACTGGTGAGTCCATAGTATGTCTTCTTTGATACTGTTTTATTTATAAGTCTTTCCCTCGTAGCATACATAAAATAGATCTTAAATAGCGATATAAAGCGCGTTAAGGCGTTATACGCCTAAATTAAGGAGTTGTTATTTGCAAGTAACTATATATTCCTTTGGCATAATCTGTACGTTTAATCCATAAACTTCTTAAAGCGTTTTTTAAAGACGACAAAAAAGCATCCACACAATGTCAAATTATACAAAAAAGAAAATCTGCGGGTGCCAGGATTCGAACCTGGGTAAGCCTACGCTAACAGGGCCTAAACCTGTCCCCTTTGACCGCTCGGGCACACCCGCAAATGTATATGTAGTGAATACGCTTTGTTTAAAAAATGCTCGTTTTCTGCAAACGCACCTCAAGGAAAAAACCAGAGCCACATACACGATGAGTTGTTGTCAGTTCTGATGGTTCTTTGTTTCCAATATCAGAGTAAAATTTGCAAACAGCACTAACAGATCGTTGGCTATCAAAAAAGCCATCAATATATCCTATTTTCAAAATAGAAACAGTACAGGAGTAATAAAAAAACTTATTCTTTCTTTTTCGAAGCAGGTTTTTCTTCAGCAGCCTCTTGAGGAGCGTCTGTTTTTTTACTTACTTTCTTCTCTTCAACTACTTCTTCTTCAAGAGTTTCTTTTTTCTTGCTTGTTTTCTTTTCAGCTGCTTCTTTTTGTTTTTCTTCAGCTTCTTTTTTTACAAGCACTTGTGAGTGTAGTTCTACTCCGTGAAGATCAACGTATGCAATTCCTTCTTTGAGTTCAGTGTCCACCACTACTTTTCCTGGCGGGTTTCGTATTCCGTTCTCCCAGAGTTTTTCATTCAGTTGGCGCCCGATTTTTACCTCAGTTGCTTTCATGTGTTTTTTTATGAATGCGCGTACTTCGGTTGTTGCACGCTTGGTTTTTGCCTGACGCTCAGTGTTACGTACTTTTCTGCGTAATGGAATGGTGTATGTTCTCATGGTTTTATGTTGCTCCTTCTCCAGTGTCTTTTGACGTGTGTGTGTCTTCCTGGGTGTATTTTGTATCTACCGTATTTCTTTGCTACAGTCCAAAATGGAGCCCATACAGTTTGTGATCCTGCTTTTGCAAGTCTTTTCTTTACTGCTGGGTGTTTGTTACTGCTCATTTTGCAATCACCTTGTTTGCATGCGTATCAAGAAGCGAGTGTCCTTTTGGTGTGAGCACTCTTCCTTTATGGCCTGCTACTTCGTCTTGTTTGACGTAGCCTGCTTTTTCTAATTGTTGAAGAATTGTACGAATAATGTTTCCACCAGCGATAGCGCGTCTGTCTGGTTTGTGTCCTCTGTTTTTCCTTCCTCCGTAAATGGAGCGAAGTTTGTTTGTTCCTACAGGTCCGCGTAGCGCTACTTTTCGTAGGATGCTTGCTGCACGGATATGCCACCAGTTATCTTGTGTTGGCGGTCTTTCTTTGTGTTGCCCTGTTTTTACAAATGAAGCCCATTCCGGTGCAGTAAGTTCTTCTTGCGTCGCAAGTGTTTCTGCTACTGCATGAATCAGTGCGTCTGGGGTTGCATAGTGAATTCGCATATGTAAGCGAATCCAAAACAATTTATAAAACTATTGCTTCGCATCCTTCTGTAGTGCAGCCAGTGCTGCGTTTAATGCGACATACAGGTTTGGGTGGGTAGCAAATCCTGCATAGGCTCCTTTGTGTAGCTGTATTTCTGCTTGCAACGACCATTCTTTTCCAGCAGTGCACGTAATCATACAACTCGTTACACCATTTCCTTCGCTTATTTCGTGTACGTATCGTCCAATAATTTTTCTCAGAACAACGATTTCTTGATCCGTTGGACGAATATCTCCGCGAAGTGTGATGTTTCCTCCAAGTGCTACTGTCATAGTACACAGAAGCCATTTCTTGTATATATAGGTTCCTCTCTCCGCCTCGCAGAAGCCCAACAGTTTTGCATTCTCACGAGAGTTTTATAAATGAGCACACATTTCTTTTGGTATTCGAGATGTGGGCAGTGTCTTGCCTGAATCGAAAAAACATATTAGAAGGAAGACAAACATGGCAATACATAAGTATTTACGAAAAGCGTATGCAAGCAAAGAATCGAAAGAATTATACAAAGAGCGTATGATTCAATGGCGTCGAGAGCCAGTGACTGTGCGTACGTATAGACCGCTTCGTCTCGATCGCGCTCGAGCAGTTGGGTACAAAGCTCAAGAAGGATTTGTAGTCGTTCGACAACGAGTAAACAGAGGAGGACATATGCGCCCACAGCTTACCGGAGGAAGGCGAACTGCACACAGCCACCGAAATAAAAATCTTGCCATCAGCTATCAGTCCATTGCTGAGCGCCGTGCTCAAGCAAAATATGAGAACCTTACTGTTCTCAACAGTTATTTGCTTTGTAAAGACGGTCAACGCTACTGGTATGAAATTATTCTTATTAATCCAACACACCCTAATATTATCCGTAGCGATAAAATTGGTGCTGCTCGCAAGAAAGGACGTGTAGAGCGCGGACTTACTCGTGCTGGAAGGCGAAATCGTGGGCAAGCTAAGAAGTCTAATGATAAGGCATTCCCTAGTAAGCGAGCTATTCACAGACGACGCTATAACCGCAAGAAGTAGTGTCAGAGTAAAAAAATATTTTTCTTTTTTCTTATGAAACGCATTCTCTATTGCACTATACCAACAGTTACTATAACCACTAGTAAATGACAACATATTTATATATCCCCTAATTATCCCTGTTCTGTGGTAAACTACAAATACATTGCAGCCGTGATAAATCTTCCTGCTACTGCTCTCTGGTATATAACACGAGAACTCGTACAAGTTCAATCAACAGATAGTATGATGAAAAAGGCAACGAAGTATGCAACGCATACGATGGCTGGAATTCTAGGTATAGCGATGACTGCAATGACTGCCTATCCACCGCCACATAATACGCGAATCTTACTCCCTGATACCGTTGTTGATGTGACAACATACCAAGCACCCCGGCATAATCCCAGATCCATCCCAGGCATGTTAACAGCAACAACTAACCTTGCATTTATTCCAACAAATACTCCCCCATATCAGGTAACTACTGTTTATAATCTAGACCAAAATTGTTCATATTCAGTGAGCTCAGCAACAACTCCGAACATTGTGGATGCGAGCAGAAAAAACGGATGTGAAATAAAATTACCCGATAATCTTAAACTAGAAGACCTTCTTTTAACCAATCAAAGAATGTATCCTCGTTCACCACACGATCGCCACCAATAATTATTCCACAAATAATTTGTGTTTTTCTGTTCCAGCAATTTCTTGCTGTATTCGTTTGAGTATAAGTTTTTGTGGTTCTTTCAGCACTTTTATGCGTTCTTTTATGTCACTAAAGCTCGTAAAGGGTTGTTCTTCGCGAGCCTCTAATACCAGCCACATATGTTTCTTCCCAAGGCCTGGCAACAACTCTAAACTGTGCATACGCATGCTCAGTGGTTTTGCTTCATTAAAGAATGCTACAAAGTCTTGCTCGTTACGCTCTATGAGTTGCTCAAGAACGTATTGGAGCTCTCCTTGTGCTGTGTTCGTTAGTTTTTTTAGCGGTAATCGTGTCTCGATATGATTAATCTGCTCTCGTTTTCCTTCACCAATGTATACTTCATCACCTATGCTCAAAAACACGCCGTCTTTGGGTACGAGTTCTAAAAGTGCGTATTTGTTTGTAGTTATCGCTTGCGCTACTGGAGTTTTTCTGTGACTTGGTCGCTTGTCGTGCGGATACCCTTCTGGATGAAAGTCCAGTATAATTGCGTGTGTATCTCTTTTTTCCATATTGCTCCTGTGTGTCTTCGCATATTTAAATATTACGCGAGAGCGTCTATTATTTTTTGTTGGTACTCTTTATTTACTGTAAGAGTGTACCCAGAAAGTACTACCCCAAGTTCTTTGATGTTTCTTGGGTATACGTCGAGTATTTTTGCAATGTGAACGGGTTTCAGCCGAGGAACGTCTAGTGCTTCTATTGCCTGCAACCGTGCTTTTCGATCTTCTTCTGAAAGTAATGATAAGTGGTTGAGGTGGTCGAGGGTTTTGCCTGTACGAAAACTTAGTTCTCCATCTCTTTTTTGAATGTGCTGTAGTCCCTCGTGTAACTCTGATTGTGTTAGAGGTATTTGTTCCTGAATAATTGGTGTTGCCATGGGACTTATGCTACGCGAAGGTGTACTGGGTGAACAATAAGTTGTTTTTTGTTGTTTCCATCAGTAATCGCTACTTTGTAACACTCACCTTGCATTCCTTCAATAAAGCCTACCTTTCCGTGAAAGCGAGGGAAATACATTCCTCCTTGTACTGCAGGTTCTGCCAGAAGGAGCACTTTATCTCCATTAGTAAATTGTTGAAGGGATCTACGAATAGATACTTTTCCTTTTTGACGTGCATGTTTTGCAAGTTTGTTTCTTGTCTTACGGCGCATTCCACCTACTCTTTGTACCATACAGTGTAAGAACAAGAAGCAATTTTTAAACCTTTCTACAAGAAGCACCTATCTTTATAAATAAATATAGGAATAAAGAGAATGAGGTGAAGGTTTATCGTAAAGAAAGTTCAATCCCATATCTTGGAAAAAACAATTGGAGCACTTATGCTCGTGTTTGGTGTAGCCGCTTTGTACATCTTTTTTACATCAATACAACAAGAAATGATGGCATTCGAGATGGCAGTTATACAAATATTGCTTATTGTTATACTCGCCATTCTTGCACAAACAATTGTTCTTATTCGCATTTATGAGCGACAAGAAAAATAAATATTTTTTTTATGCTATTTTTTCTGCGTGCTTGCCATCAGCAAGTTCGCGAAGCATTTCCTGGGCCTTCTTACCTTCTATACTGATACCAATGCTTTGACATGTTCCAATGATTTCTCGTGCACGCATCATGAGGTTTTTTCCCAGTAATGAATCTTCTTTCATTCGAGCTATCTTAACTACTTGCTCAAGAGTGATATTTCCAACAATTTGTGACCCTGTTGTTCCTGAACCTGCCTTCACGTTTGCTTCTTGTTTAATAAGTGCGCTTGCTGGAGGAGTTCCTATACTGATCGTGTATGCTTTTGTTTTCGTATCAACTGTTACAGTTACAGGTACCTGCATTCCTTTAAAATCTGCAGTTTTTTTATTAATATCTGCCACTACTTGGCCTATGTTTACTCCCATTGGTCCAAGAGCTGGTCCAAGCGGAGGTGCTGCTGTCGCCTTTCCTCCTTGTATAAGAACTTCAACTGATTGTTCTGCCATACTGTTGTGAATCCACTAGTCTTTTTAAACGTTTGCTCTGAAATGAAACAATCACCTATAGAGTTCCTCGATTACACCATATACTGTTTTTGCTTGCTCAACCGGCAAAGAGTAAAAACAACCCGTAACCGCGCACCCATACATAAAACCTATAAACCCTGATGCGATCGTAATGACTTTCGGGAGCACCACCAACTCATCGGGTAAACCAGCTCTAGAGCAAAAAATATTCTTTTCTCAAAAAGAAAGCACGTAGTTATGGATTATACCTTGTCGGCGTTCTCGGAAACGCTATTGCTTCTTTTACTCCGTCTAAGCCGCCAATCCACGCTATTAATCGTTCCATTCCCAGCCCGAATCCTCCGTGTGGGACGCTTCCGTATCTTCGGGTATCGAGGTAGTGTTCGTACTCACTTGGGTCTTCTCCTTCTCGTTTGAGTGCATCAATTATTTTTTGTATGTCCTCTTCTCTCTGACTTCCCCCAATTACTTCTCCCACTCCTTGTACGAGTACGTCAAAACCTTGTACGCATTCTGGTCTTTCTGGTGTTTCTTTCATGTAGAATGCTTTTACTTCTTTTGGATAATCTGTTACGATGATAGGTACGTTATAGAGTTTTGTGAGTGCTTCTTCTTCGAGTGTGCGCAAGTCTTTGCCCCACTCTACATTCATTCCTATTTCTTCGTTGAGCTTTCGTATTGCTTCGTCGTAGGTGATGCGTGGAAACGGTTTCTCAAGCACTGCCTGTAGTGCTGTGGTGTCTCGCTCCAATAGAGCAAGTTCTTCTTTACAGTGCTCCAAGCAGTATCGTACGCATGCGCGTATTACTTCTTGTGCGTGTGTGTGCAAATCAGTTACCTCTACAAATGCTTGTTCCATTTCTGCCATCCAAAATTCTGTGAGGTGACGTGCTGTTTTGCTGTTTTCTGCTCTAAACGTTGGTGCTATGGTATATATTTTTTCTATGCTGCTTATTCCTGCTTCTGCGTAGAGTTGCCACGTCTGACTAAGATACAGCTCTGTATCAAAATATTTTACGCTAAACAGCTCACTTCCTCCTTCTGTTTGTGTTGCTTGAAATATAGGGCTGTGGTATTCATAAAATCCCTCTCCGTCGAAGTATTCTCTAAATGCCTTAAAGCATGCTGCTCGTAGTTTGAGTGCCGCGTTCATTCTTCTGCTTCTCAGCCAGAGGTGTCTGTTGTTTGCTATGTGTTCTGCTGAGAGGTCTTTTGTGAGAGGAAATTCGTTGCTCTCCCCTATTACGTAAAACTCTGTTGCCGTGAGTTCTACTCCGGTGGGCGCTCTTTCATCCACTCGAAGAGTTCCTGTGATACGTACTGCTGCTTCTACTTTTACTTGTTCTGCAGCCCCCCACATTGTTTCATCTACGTCTTCTTTTTTTATCACGCATTGGATGATATTGTGTGTGTCACGTACGATGAGGAATCGTAGGTTGTTGTTTCCTCTTTCTCTGTGCACCCAACCGTGTATAGTTATTTCTCCTTGTTTTTTTTCAAGGGCTTCTTGTATGTTCATTGGATCCTCTGTGTGCGTTCTTCTTTTTATTATTTTGCTATTGTGTGTGCGTGTATCTGTATTGCGCGTCCTGATGGGTCTTCTTTTCCTATAAAGTGCTGTGACCACTCAAGTGCTTTGGGTGTTGAGCACGCTATGCTTTTTTGAAAGAGGACTGTTTTTGCTGCTGCTTGTCCCGGATAGTGCTTTGCAAACAATCTTCTGTACAGCAGCGCTTCTTTTGTGTCTGGAGTATGCAAGACAAACTCCGTCTGAGCCAATGCGAGTTCTTCGTCTGTTATTGTTTGTTCTGCGTATTCTTTTATTCCATCTATCCAGCTGTAGCCTACTCCGTCACTGAATTGTTCTTTTTGTCTCCAAACAATTTCTTTTGGCAAGAGATGCTCTACTGCTTTTCTCAGAGCCCATTTTTCTACTCCTTGCTGACACATTTTTTGCTCTGGATCTCTTGTCATGACGTATTCGATAAATTCTTTGCTTAAAAATGGCACTCTTGCTTCTACCCCCCATGCCATTGTTGCTTTGTTTGCCCGCAGACAATCGTATTTGTGCAGTTGTGCGAGTTTGCGTACGGTTTCTTCATGGAATTCCTTCTTGTCTGGTGCGAGGTGAAAGTACAGGTATCCTCCGAATAGCTCATCTGCTCCTTCTCCAGAAAGTACTACTTTTATTCCTATTGAGCGGATGTATCTGCTCAGCAAATACATGGGCGTGCTTGCGCGTATGGTTGTGACGTCATAGGTTTCGAGATGTCGTATCACCTCTTCGAGAGCATCTATTCCTTCTTGTGTGCTAAATGTTCTTTCGTGGTGTATTGTTCCCAGGTGTTGAGCTACTTTTCTTGCATACAAGAGGTCTGGGCTTCCTTTGAGCCCTATGCTAAAGGAATGGAGTGTTTTTTTGTGTTGTTTTGCAAGTGCTGCTACTGCTGAGCTATCTAGTCCTCCTGATATGAGCACTCCAAGCGGCACATCGCTTATGAGTTGTTGCTGCACTGATGCGTGTAAATGCGCATATAATTCTTGCTGCCTTAGTTCTTTTGCGGGAAGTGTTTTTTTCCACTCTGGCTCATACCATTTATGTAGTGTTCCGTCATAGTAGCTTCCTGGGGGGAATTGTTCTATTGTTGTACAATAGGGCTCTATTGCCTTTAGTTCGCTTGCTACGTACAGAGTTCCTTGTGCGTCACGCCCCCAGTACAACGGAATTATTCCTATGTGATCTCTTCCTATCAGCAGCTCTTTTGTTGTTGGATCATACAATACAAAAGCATACATTCCATCAAGGTGTTCAAAAAGAGCTGATTTGTACGTATCGTACAATGCGAGGAGTATTTCTGAGTCACTTTCTGTGCGAAACACATATTCTGGACAAAGCGATCTCAACTCTTTATGCCTATAGATCTCTCCGTTTGCCACAAGAACGCGTTGCTTTACATCTGTTATGGGTTGTCTTCCTGTGTGCACGTCTATGATGCTGAGTCGTTGATGCAGAAGTATTACTTGGTCGTCTGCATATATGCCTTGTTCGTCTGGTCCCCTATGCTTGAGTGTTTGTGCCATGCGTATGGCTTGTTCTCTAGGGATTGGTTGTTGTTGTTCGAGTATTGCGAGTATTCCACACATAGTGTTTCACCACATACTATGAGAACAAGATTGTTTAAATATTTATTTTACTAATTGTGAAAATATATACAAATAATACATACTTTTTTATACTTTATGAAATATAATTTCACTTATGATTCTTGACTCGAAAGATTTGTTATTATTAGATGCAGTTCAGCGTGATGCGCGACAAAGCACTAAAGAGCTTGCAAAAAAAACGCGCATTCCCATCACTACCGTTCATAATCGTCTCAAAAAACTTGAGGACCAGGGTGTCATTCAACAATATACCATCCGTCCCTGTTATGAAGCCCTGCAAAAGCCTGTGCACGCATTTATTTTTGTTCGCGTTCATTCTGGCCGTTCTCAAAAAGATATCAGTGCGGAGATACGTAGTTTAGGTGCTCAGAGGGTGTGTATTGTTACTGGCGAGACTGATTTGCTTGTTGAGGTGCACGTCAAAAGTATTTCTGCTTTGAACACGTTTGTAACGCAGAAGTTGCGTTTTATTGAAGGCGTTGATCAGACGCGCACCACTATTGTTCTTGACGAAACGATAGGTTCAGTTCTGTAAGTTGTTCCTCTCGCACTCCGCTGGGTGCTGCGAGCATGACGTCCTGTGCTTCTTTGTTCTTTGGAAAGGCAATAACGTCACGTATACTGCTCCCTCCAAGCATTATGGTAATAAGACGGTCCAGCCCCCATGCAAGTCCTCCGTGTGGCGGTGTTCCGTAGGTGAGTGCTTCGAGGAAGAATCCGAATCGTTCTTGTGCTTCTTCTTTGCGTATACCAAGGAGTGTGAATACTTCTTGTTGTATTTGAGTATCGTGTATACGTATGCTTCCTCCTGCTATCTCGCTGCCGTTGAGCACGAGGTCGTAGGCGTAGCTCGTAAGGGTTTTCTTATCTGCTCCTACAAGTTCTTGTGCGGATCCTACTACTGGCATGGTAAAGGGGTGGTGTGCTGCGACGTATCGTTGTTCTTCCTCGCTGTATTCAAACATGGGAAAGTCTGTTACCCAGAGGAATGCGTGTGTGTCGCTCATAAGTCCGAGTTGTTCTCCCAGTGCACTTCTGACTGCTCCAAGAGCATTTTGTGCTGTTCTTTTCTCGTCTGCTACAAAGAGTATTGTCTCATCCTGTGTCGCATCCATTGCCGTCTTGATTTCTTGAGCGTGTTCAGTGAGAAATTTTCCTATTCCTCCTTCAAGTCCTTCTGCTGTCGTATGCGTCCATGCAAGTCCTTGTGCATGATGAATTTTTGCGCAGTCTGTGAGTGCCTCTATTTCTTTTCTGCTCAGCTGGCGTGGCACTTTGAGTGCAGTGACGTATTCTGCGTTGGTAAATACTGCAAAGGGTGTTTTGTGCGCAATTGTTGTGACATCTGTCAGGTGCAGCGCAAAGCGAGTGTCTGGCTTGTCTGAGCCGTACGTTCGCATCGCTTCCTCATACGTTAATCGCCTAAAGGGCAGCAGTTCTTTTCCGTAGTATTCTTTCCAGAGGTGTTTTGTGAGGTTTTCTATGAGTTCCATCACATCTTCTTGTTCTACAAAACTCATTTCTATATCTAGTTGGGTGAATTCTGGTTGGCGGTCTTTTCGAAGGTCTTCATCTCTAAAGCACCGCGCTACTTGGTAGTATTTGTCCATCCCTGCTATCATAAAGAGTTGTTTGAAGAGTTGAGGGCTTTGGGGGAGTGCGTAGAACGTTCCTGGTTGTGTTCTGCTTGGTACGAGGTAGTCTCTTGATCCTTCCGGGGTGCTTTTTCCCAGTTGTGGCGTTTCTAATTCTATAAATCCCTGTTCATCCAAGTATGCCCGCAGTATGCGTATGATGCGCGCACGTTCTATGAGTTTGTGTTGTTTTTCTGTTGCGCGCAGGTCCAGATAGCGGTACTTCATTCTTGTCTCTTCAGTCGCGTTTTCATCAAAGGGTAGCGGGTTTGCTTTGCTGAGTATCTTATGCGTCTCTACATGTACTTCGACTTCTCCTGTGGAGAGTGCTTTGTTTGGCACCGTTTTTTCTTCTACGCGTCCAGTAATTTGTATTACTGTTTCTTTTTGTACGCGTATAGGTGTGGTGAAGACGAGTTGTGTTATTCCGTATCTGTCGCGTAAATCTATGAACGTAACTGTTCCGTGTGTTCTAATAGCATGTACCCAGCCTGCTAGTGTTACGTGTTGTTGTGCGTGCGTTTTTCTAAGTTCGTCGCATGTATGTGTTCTCAGCATATCCGTTGTTTATTCTCGTAACTTTTTAAGTCTTCGTACAGCAACCCTACTTTTTTGTGTAAAAAAGCAATACTGCTATCGTAAAAAACGATACAAATGCCATTACTGGTATACTATAAAATCCCCAGTATCCAAGATACATTGCGCTACAGCTTTGATTCACTGCGCAACCCGGCGCTGTAAGGGAGAGCCCGATTGTTTCAAACACAGTTATGAGTACGTTTTGTGCTGTGTTTGTTTCTCCTGCTATCCAGAAGTTTGCTCGTTGTAGCAGGAAATGATACCCTGCTATGAGCCCTCCTGTCACAGCCATTATGATTCCAGTTAGACGCGCTGTAAGAGCGGATTTCTGCATAATCGCCACTCCGAGCATGATGGGAAGCGGGTACATGAATATTCTTTGCCACCAACAGAGAGGGCATGGCGGAATTCCAGCTATCTCTGATAAGAAGAGACTCCCCAGTGTCGCAAGCGTTGCTACCACCCATGCATATTTCATTCCATACGTGTGCAAGTGTTTTTTTACTCCGTCCCAAAAGGGAGGTTTTGTTGCTGAAGTTAAGAGAATGCCTGCTGCGATAAGTCCTATGAGAACATTTATGACAGCCACACCATAATAGAGTGCTTCTATGCTCATTCTTCTTTTTCGTTTTCTCTGCGAATAATTTTTATCGCATCCATTTTCAGCGTTATCGGAATGCTTACGACTGCTTCGAGCAGTTCTACAACTACTTCTTCTTTTGTGGTATCTATGCGCATAACTTTTGCTTTTTCTCGTTTAAATGGTCCGCTAATAATTTCTGCCACATCGTTTTTCTTGATGTTGTATTCTTTTTTGACTTGTTCAAGCATGTGCTCTATTTCGCTGTATTGAACAATGTTAGGAAGAACTCCTTTTGCATATGGCACCCCGTATGCTGCCTGTTCTGCTTCTTGCTTATCGCGCGCTTCAACAAATATATATCCTCGCATTCCATGTGGACGCACTATGCTGTAGACGGCAAGATTTTTATTCTTTATGTTACTTGAGAGAAACGCTACTACTTGATCTTCTCTGTTTGCCGTTGTGCGCAATGCAAATATGTGTCCGTGTGTTGTTGCTTCTGTCATAGGAGTTGCCGTAATACTTGTATGAGGAATCCCATAAGCCCGATGATAATAAGGCCTATTCCAGTTATTTTTACGAGGTCGCTGAATTCTTGTTTACTTGGTTTCTTTGTTATTTTTAATACCCGTAAACAGTTTGCAATGAATCGTTGAAATTCCATACCGTGTATAGTAAACAATACGTGTTTTATAAAGGTATCAGTCTACAAACTCTATACCAAGCTCTCCTTTGAAGCGGTCTTTTTCTGTTTTACGTGCAGTTTTTATTTCGGTAGCACCTGTTATCTGGCTGCTCTGCACTCCTGTTATAATGAGCATCACACGGAGTGTTCCCTCTAGGTCTTCACGTATTTGTGCACCCCAGATAATTCTTGCATCGTCATCTAGTTCTGCACTGATACGTTCTACCACTGCACGGGCTTCTTCGAGTGTGAGGTCCTCTCCACCTATGACGTTTATGAGTGCTCCGTTTGCTCCTTTTATGTTTGCGTCAAGTAACGGGTTGTTTATTGCTTTCTCTACTGCTTCTGCTGATCGTTTGCTGGTATCGCTTTCGCCTACTCCTATGAGCGCCACTCCTCCGTTACCCATTACTGTACGTATATCTGCGTAATCAAGATTTACCAGTCCTGCTTTTGTTATCAGTTCTGCTATTCCTTTTACCGCGTTTGTAAGTATCTCGTCTGCGAGTTTGAATGCTGTGTGTATCGGTATATTTGGCGCCATTTTTAGGAGT
>SKHI01000046.1 GCA_007117065.1 Candidatus Woesearchaeota archaeon | reverse complement strand
TTCTTGGGTATATGAAGCAAAAAAAACACTACAAACAATACATGAGCGCCTTGAAGGAAACGTACAGGTGCGAGGAGACTCCATACAAGGTGATCTCTCAGTATTTACCTTTAATTCAATAAATGATATGCAGCGTTTCTGGCAGCAGATAATTGATAATTGGTACAAACACTTAGATGATGAAACATATAAAATAAATTGCTGGCAAGGAACACACTTATGGGAAGCGCTTATTCACGTAGATTCAGAAAAAAAAGTGATGCAAAAACTAAAAAATAAAGGTGTACGTAGTTATGTACTCATCCATGCAGACACGCCTCTTGATATATTCACAAAAAAATTCTATCAGCAAATAGGGTTACACGTGGCCATACAAAAAAAACAACGGGATGAAGCACACATATACACAGGAACATATGGGGAACTAATCGTACAAGTAGAATATCCAAAAGAACTACACGCTCAAATAGAAGATATATTTAATAAAACAAAATCATTTGAAGATTTTGAAATATCAACGCTACACGACATAACATCTGCACAGCACGAAATAAAAATGACAGTGATTAAAAACCTGAACATGGCAAAACAAATTAATCAACAAATCATTTCTTGTTTAGAACAATAATTACTCGAAGAGTTTATTCATATCTCTCCGCCAAGATACACTGTTTTTATTTGTGGGTGTTGTTGAGTAACTGCGTATTTAATACTTTATTCACTAGATAACTATGCGCAGAATATTTAAACATAAATACTATGTAATATGTATGAATAATAAGCTAGTAGTTTTTCAAGATAAGAAAATCAGACGAATATGGCATAATGAGGAGTGGTATTTTTCAATAGTAGATATAATTGCAGTTTTAACTGAAAGTGTTGATCCAACTGCGTATTGGAGGAAATTAAAACAACGCCTTAAAGAAGAAGGAAATGAAACCGTGACAAATTGTCACGCTTTGAAAATGCTTGCTCTAGATGGTAAGATGAGACTTACTGATATAGGTACCACAAAAGAACTATTCAGATTAATTCAGTCAATTCCATCCAAAAAAGCAGAACCATTCAAACAATGGCTTGCACAAGTAGGGTATGAACGAATTGAAGAAATAGAAGATCCTGAATTAGGGCAAGACAGAATTAAAGAATATTATGAATTAAAGGGTTATCCAAAAGAGTGGATTGATAAACGGCTCAGAGGAATTTCAGTTCGTCAAGAACTTACAGATGAATGGAAAAATCGAGATATAAAATCAGAAAAAGAATTTTCGATACTTACAAATGAAATCTCCAAAGCAACATTTGGAAAAACGGTTAGAGAATATAAAGAATTTAAAAAATTACAGAAGAAAAATCAAAATTTAAGAGATCATATGACTGATTGGGAACTTATACTCACAATGATTGGAGAAAAAGCGACAACGGACATTACAAAAGAGAAAGATTCGCGAGGGTTTGAAGAGTGTAAAGACTCAGCAAACGCTGGCGGAAATATAGCTAAAAGAACAAGGAAAGACTTAGAAAAAAATCTTAAAAAAAGCGTGGTTTCAAAAAACAATTTTCTACCAAAAGAAAAAAAGCAAATAAATTAAATAAGAACGTCATATCTCCCCGCCAAGATACACTGTTTTTATTTGTGGGTGTTGTTGTAGTTCTCTTCCTCCGCTTAGGGCTATTCTTCCTTGTTCGAGTACGTATGTGTGGTCTGCTAGTTCGATGGCTTTTTTTGCGTTTTGTTCTACTATGAGTGGGCTTATTCCGTCTTCTCGTAGTTGGTTGAGTATTTCGAATAGTTTTGTTATTAGTTTTGGGCTTAGTCCTAGTGTTGGTTCGTCTAGGAGGAGGAGTGTTGGTTCGTACATGAGTGCTCTTCCGAGTGCTAGTTGTTGTTGTTCTCCTCCTGATAGGTTGTATGCGAGTAGGTCTTTTTTTGTTTTTAGTGCGGGGAATCGTTTATACACTGCTTGTATTCGTTGTTCTATCAGTTCTTTTTCTTTGAGTGCGGATCCTCCTATCTGGAGGTTTTCGTATACGGTTAGTGTTGCGAAGTTTATTCTTCCTTGTGGTACGTAGCTTATTCCTAGTCGTAGTAGTTCGTGTGATGGTATATTGGTGATGTTCATGTCTTTGTATTGTATTGTCCTGCGCTAATTGAGTGCTGAGTTATTGTTGTATTTGATTATGTACCTCCACTTAAGAAATAAATAAAAATATTTTTTTTAAACAATGGCGTGGCTGCGTGTTTTTATGCTGTATTGCTCTTCTAGTTGTTCTGCTGTGAGGTCGTCTATTGTTTGGTCTACTGTTGCTCCTCTAAGTGCTACTTTGCTTAGTACTGTTATTCTGTTTTGTAGGTTTGTTCCTTCTAGGGCGTTGTTTAGTCCTATTTTTTTTAGTTCTTTTATTTGTTTTGTCACGTTTCCTCCAGTCCATATGTTTACAGGTCCATTTGTGTAACCAAGCATTGTTTCTATTGCTTCGTAGTTGAGTTTTCTTTCTTTTATGATTGTTCCATCAATATCTACAAATAGTCCAGGAAAACTTTTATTTGTTTGAGGTTCTGTTTTTACTTGTTTTTGTAGGTATTGTATTACTTGTTCTGGGGTTCCTTCAATTTTGAACGCATCATATGCTTCTTGCAGCATCCAATCGGTTTGTCCTGGCTTTACTCCTTCGTGCAGTATGGCGTTTGCATGGTGTTGTCTGTGTGTGTTTTCGTGGTGGTGTATGAGTGCAGGATTTGCGTATTTGGGTCTTTCTAGTTCTGCTCGTATTTGTTCTATTGTGCTAGGCATGCGCACGAATCGTGATGTTTCTTTTGCAAGTGTTTCTGCTAACTCTGGTATGTTGTGTATTTCTTGTGGTGTTTGGAATCCGTAAATCAATACTTTTTTTGCATTATTTAGTTGTCTGGTATCTTCTTTCAGTTCAGGCGTGTATATCATTATTTCTTGTCCTATTTCTTGTTGTAGTTTGTTTTCATATTCTTGGTTCATTGTTTTTTTCCTCGTTTTTTTTTGCTAAATTAATAAAAAATATTTGTTTGTGCTTAACTGATGATTTCTCCTTGTTGTACGTGCTTTATGGTTGCTTCTGTTAGGAATGTTCCGTCTGTGTCAACAATGAAATCTCCCATTACGCCTGTTCGTTCTGGTTGTGCATGTATTGCTTGTACGAATTGTTCTGCGGTTAATACTTCGTCAAATTGACTTTGTATTTCAACGATGAGCATCACGATATCGTATGCGTTACCTGAGAACACGAAGGGCTGCCTTCCTGTGTGTTGTTCGAAGGAATGCACGAATTCTTCGCTGTGTGCTGCTGCATCAACAAACCAGTTCCCATCAAATAACTCTGGTTGTTCAGAGTAGAGTGGGGACTCTATGGTTACTACTGGTGTTGTTATTCCTAGCTCTTGTCGTTGACGTAAGAGTAGCTCAAACTCTGGTGTTTGTGCAACAAAGAACACTACATCAGGTGTTTGCTCTAGTGTTTTTTGCCAGATTGTTCTAAAGTCTGTAGTTCCTTGCGTGAACAGCTCTTCACCAACTATGCGTATACTCGATGTGTCTAATTCATCGACTACTGCATCTCGAACTGCCATTCCTCCCTCGTGATTAAGCGTGATAAGTGCTATTGTACGTATGCCTTCTTCTTCGAGTGTTTGTACGAGCAGTTCTGCTTGCTTTCTTGGTGGCGTCCAGTGGTTGAAGTTCATATTTCCTTGACCTCCTACGTCTGCGCTTGCAATTCCAAAGTGTGGTATTTGGTGTTGTTGTGCGAGTGGCGCTACTGCCATTCCTGTCGGAGAGCCTGCTGTGACGATAACATGTGCATTATCTTGGCTGATAAGCTTGTTTACTGTCGCTATTGCTAGGTTTGGTCTGAATTGATCGTCTTCAAACACTAGTCTGAACTGGTGTTCGCTTGGGTGTTGAAGCATTGCTTCTTCAAGTGCTAGGTGCATTGCTTGTTCTAGTGGTTGTCCAATTATGGAAAAGTCTCCACTAAGAGGGGCGGATACTCCTATTACGATGGTCTCTTCTTGCGTGTGTATGAGTAGTAAACTGGCAAGCACGATAAGTGCTATACTAATTCCTCCCCAAAATATAGTTCGTGTCATAACTACGTAATAGTAACCTAGTTATTTAATATCTGCGACGAATATTTTTATCATAATTGGAAGAATTAAGTTAAATAGACAATAATTAGCAAATTATTGGTGTAAATGCTGTTTTGATAACTTGTTTGTCGCACGCATATTTAACACACATTTAAAGTATTTACTTTAAAGTAGTTAAAATACGGCTTAATCCCAAATAAGTAATTTATGTGTGGTGAGCGAAGCGAGCCAACACTTTAAGTCGTGTGAAAATATAGTGCAGCAAGAGAGATATTTTTATCTCGATATTTCTTACGAGTACGTGCCATGCGAGTTCTCGTTTTTTCATGTAGTGTATTCGTGCGCGTAGTACGCGCACCTTGTTTTTAAGACTGAAAAACGTGCTTTCCACAAGATT
>SKHI01000012.1 GCA_007117065.1 Candidatus Woesearchaeota archaeon | reverse complement strand
TTGTGGATTTTTACGGTTTTTTAATGTTTATGAAAGCACTGTTTTTATTCTGTTTTATTTGTTATTATCAGAACAAGCGTTTGATGAAGTTTTTATATATGAATGGAATGCTGTTGGTGGCTTTGGTACGTAGTCATGTGCTTGTTTTATGAATAGTTAAATCGGGTCAGATGGGAGCAGATTAGTATCAGCACGTCATCACATTGATTCGACTGCTTAGGATGGGTAAATAGTTAAAAAAGGAGATCTTGTTAGAACGCTACATCAAGATGGGGGTGCGAGAGTAAATTAGCTTATTCACTTTTTGTGATGACTCATAGTTGATATGTAGCAGATGGGAAATATAATCTTGAATCAATTTATCTGTTAATTTCATTATACAGGGCAGTACTGCAATATAGTTCATATATCGTTATTTTGGGTTTGGACGAACAACGAGGGAGCTATATTGCTAATTTTAATACGCTATTAGTGGATAAATGAAGCTAACTCCAGAGCTCTTTCTATATTTAGTCGATTTTTTTTAGCATGATTGCTGCTAGACGTCTGAACCGAAAGGAGGTCCTGTAAGGCGTGGAAATAATTCGTAACATTTTTGAGTTGTGATATGGAATTTTTTATTGATGAATGGTGGGGTTTACCTGACAGCACAATATTTTGTCATTTATCAATAGCAACTAAAGAAATATTTATAAATATTCCTTAACATCTTGCAGGTATGCAAACGCAAACTATCGAAGATACCATCCCTGTAGGGATTTTACACAGCGATAGCGACTTTGCCAATAATCAAATTAGAGCCATTCAGCTTGTTAACAAAATCGGAACAAGACTTGCTGAAAACATCCATAAAAGCGGATAGTTAGAGAAAGAGATAGATTTACTCGTGTCTGTTGCGAGAAAACCATTGGAAGATTTTACTTTAACAGAGATCAAAACAGCAACAAAAAACACGTTCACTCGCACATGTTTAGATGTAGCTTCACAACATATCTTTTTGCATGAGGAGTTAATATAGTCAATCTTCAAAGCTCGCTTGTAAACTCAAGACTGGACACAATATAGCAAGACTCTCATTTTTCAAAATCTAGGCTCTTTAGTCTAAATTATTTATTATCAGTCTTCTAACCACTCTCTTAATATTTCTCTTGATTGACTGAACGTGAATAAATCGTTATGACCTGCTCCCCTAATAAGGACTCTTTGAGAAGACAATGACTCACTCAAGCGAGCAGGAACGACAGTATCAGCAGAACCATGCATCACAAACACTGGACCAGAAAAACGCTCTAAATAATCTGTTACAGGATGCTCTTCACGTAACAAGAAGAGGGGAACATAAGGGTAGTGCATACGAACAACAGAAGAAAGTCTATCAAATGGTGAGAGGAGGATAAGACGATCAACACCACCTAAAGTAGCATGATATGAAGCAAAAGAAGAACCAATACTTTCACCCATGACCACAACAGATCTGGGATTAAGTGAAGAAACATGCCGATGCACCTCCCAAACCGCCTGTTTTATTCGTTGTTCTGAAGGGCGCGTATCGTCGCCACCAAAGCCAGGGTACTCAAGAATAATAATTGAACGATTAGTGAAGTTTCTAAACTGCTCTCTTTGGCAGGCGCTTCCAGCATTACCATGATATAACACAAGGATATCGCTTGAACGCATATCGACATGTAGCCGTATATCATTGACGATTACTTGTTCAAATGAAGAGCATTCGTCGAACACATCATCATTAGGAAAGTATAACAGATAATTTTGAAATAAAAAAAGAATACAGAGCAAGAGAGCATAGGCAACAAAAAGGCTTGTTACTACCTGTAATATAAGACGAAACATACTTTGCGTACGCATAAATCCTATAAAAATGATCGCTCTTTAACAAACCTTTAAGAGGTGTGCAGTAAATCGAAGTGTAGTGGAGTCAAAACGAGTACCAATGCAGTTTATGGGAAGACGTATTTTCGCCAGAGTCTGTATCTGGAATCAGAGTGGAACAATAACGATTCTTGCAAAGCATGGTTTTGGGTTAAATGCAAAAGATTCCTTTGAACAGCTCGCAAAAAAACTACCGGCACATATACGACTCATCGCCTGGGATTGGATAGGATATGGAGAAACGGACAACGATACCTTAGTCGTCTTGAATTATTTTTTGAAACTCTTCTGAGGCGAAAAAATACTTGTGCAGGTCACGAAATGCTGCTACTTTTTGCTCATTATTCGTACTCGTAAATATTATCTCAAGGTAGGAATAAAATTGCGGATCCCGTTTTTTGATATCCTCAAAGATTTGTTGAGGCCTTGGCTCCCACTCTCCACGTACTCCGTACCACCAAGTATACGTATTTTCTAAAAAATGCCAGGCAATTCTTTGAAAGAGTTCGTGATGATTGTTACTTTCAAGACAGTCTCTAAACTTTTGTTCATATCTCTTCACTCTCTCTATTCTTCCAAGAGCATAGTAGGCACTCCATTTTTTTGGACCCTTAGCATATTCACTGTGTGCTTGATCTCGCACTCGTTTTGCAGATTGTTCTTCATTATCAAATACTATTCCACTAAAGCGTAGTTTTAGTCCAAATTCTTCCCAGGAAAAATGTGTGTGTATGCTATGAAACGTGCATTCAAGATCGATTCCGTCTAGTCTTGGAGGTTGTTTGTGGCGAGAAATATCTTGTGGGTTTCGTACAAAAGCCTTCACATCCCAATCAGAATGTTTTTTATAATCGCCAACATAGCGCGATCCACAGAGTATGAGTGCTTCTACATTGAATTCCTCAGTAAGATACTTGCTGATCTTTTTTAGTATAGCGCTCGAATCAGAATCCATAGTACCTAGTGCCATTCCTTTGGTATATAAGTATTACTTTAGGCGAAATATTTCATTTTTTTTTTAAATACAAAGGCTGTTGGACCTATCAAAGAACATATAAAGGAGTATGTCCTGTAAGATAGTATGAAACATATACCAGTACTATTAGGCGTATTATTGATACTGAGTGCATGCGCTACTGTTGATACGCCTGTGCCTATTGAAGACGATGCACAGAATCCTTCTTTTGAAACCCCTGAACTTCGCCTCGCACAAGACTGGATACGACAAGCACCAACATATGCCCAACAGAACGGTTCAGAACTCACACTAACGGAATACTACGTACTTGAAAGCTATCCGGAACAGCACGTTATGACATTTACATTTGTAACTCAAGATCATGAGGGTGTACGACAACATACAGTTGAAGTTCTGATACAAGAACAAGAAATCGTGCGGGCTATTCTGAATGGTGTGTGGAATGAGTATACACAGGAAGAGATACAGGAAGAAATACAACTCACTCTCTCACCAATGCAATGTGACCCATATCCGTGGGATGAAATGATTGGAAGTACTGCGGAGGACAGAATGATGAATTACTACGCTCTGTTAGGAATAGATGCGTTTATTACCTCAAGCACAACAGCAGAAGCAGTTTGTATGGCGTGCCACATCTGCCCAACAGGAACAACATTCTACGCTCGCGTACACGCGCAACACGCTGATGTACTTCGTGGCGATGGGTGGGAATAAACAAGGATTAGACTTCCATTCAAAAAATATTTTTATTATTATCTGTATGTCTTTATGGTTTAAGAGTAGGCGGACCGCTTAGCGGTCTTCTCAAACGAGGTCTCTTGGATGTTTACTTAAGATAATTTGTTGTTTAGTAACTCTTCCCAAAATAATGTCGGGAAGAAACCTTTTTACCAGAAACAACGCACATGCCTTCTTTTTCTGATGCGCTTGTTAAACTCTTAGCACCAGTAACTTTCTTAATCTCTTCTTCATTTTCTGGAGAATCGACCCAGCAGGCAACGCCAATCTTTCCTTGCTCAACAACGTCTTTAAGCTCGCTGAGAGAAGAGACTTCCACGATACTTGCATCAAGATGTTTCTTTGCTTGCACAAATAATGACTTTTGAATGTCCTCAAGAAGAACAGAAACGTGTTGTGCGACTTCATTAAGAGAAACAACTGCTTTTTCAGACGTATCACGACGAACAACCACAACAGTATTGTTTTGTAGGTCTCGGGGTCCAAGTTCGATACGAACAGGAATTCCTTTCATCTCCCACTCAGCAAAGCGACTTCCCGGAGACTGATCTCGATTGTCAAGATGCCAGCCATGAGTATCACAGAGGTCTTGTGCAACAGAGAGAACGTTCTGCGAACCTTCTTTGTCTTTAGAAAACGTTATGGGAACTACTACAACAGGAACTGGCGCGATGCGAGGGGGGAGAACAAGGCCTTTGTCATCCCCATGAACACCAATCATGATGCCGATACTACGCGTGCTAAACCCCCAACTATTTTGATGACCAAACTGCTGTTGTCCTGATGCATCTAAGAACGTAATATTAAACGCTTGAGCAAAACCAGTGCCAAGATAATGAGAGGTACATGCCTGAACGGCTTTTCCATCAGGAAACAATGCTTCAAGACTCGTAGTCGTATCTGCGCCCGCGAAACGCTCGGCAATACTTTTAGCGCCTGCAAGAACAGGAACTGCCAAAATTTCTTCATAGGCGCGACGATACACATCAAGAATAGCATAGACTTCTTGCCGAGCAGACTCTTCTGAGGCATGAACTGTATGTCCTTCTTGCCACAAAAATTCTCTTCCGCGTAAAAAAGGTCTTGGGTGTTTAAATTCCCAACGAACAACATTACACCACTGATTTAACTTGAGCGGAAGGTCTCGATAGCTACGAATCCATTTCCCATACGACTCATACATAATAGTTTCAGAAGTAGGTCTAATGGCAAGACGTTCAGAAAGCTCTTTATCCCCTCCATGAGTGACCCACGCTACCTCAGGCGCAAAGCCTTCAACATGGTCGGCTTCTTTTGTAAGGAGGCTTTCAGGAATGAGAGAAGGAAAATACGCGTTTTGCACTCCTAACTTCTTAAATTCAGAATCAAGGAATCGCTGTAGAGCCTCCCATATAGCAAAGCTTCCTGGGCGATACACCATACAACCAGAAACTGACGTGTGCTCGATGAGTTCAGCTTTTAGCACGACATCAGCATACCATGCAGAAAAATCATCGCTTTTCTTTGCAACAAGACCTTTAACCATAAAAGAATAAAAATGATTGAGCATATATAAAAGCTATTTTTTTGCTTCTTCATTTGCTAGTAAGTAAATATTTTTAATGTAGTGATCATTTTACTGCTTATGGCTGTATTCGAAGATGAAATGAATATGTATTTTGTTGATATAGCGCGTGGTTGTGTTCGGTATGAGGATTTAGAAGAAAAAGTCCTTCCAATGATGCGCGATATGCACGCGAAGGGACGTATTGAGGGTAAAGCATTGTATGTTAATGGTTCTTTCAGGACTGAAATATATATGCAGCTACTAAATTCTTCGAAAAAGGTTCCACAGCCTTGGTCTGACGCATTTCGCGTGCAATATGTTACTGATATAGGTGCTGCCGATTTTACTGTTTATCAAAAACCTTCAACAGGTAGCTATGTGCTTAATTAAGGAAAACGAACGGTGTCGTGAACGAGAACGCCTTTATCAAGGCGTACAGGACGCCAATTATCAATAACTAACTCTGCTTGCAACCAACCTGCAAGTTCCTCAGGATTACCGATAGTAGCGCTCAAAGCAAGAATCTGTGGATTACACAACATACGAAGCATAGTAATAAGAATTTCCAGAGTGGGGCCGCGAGAGACATCATTTAATAAATGCACCTCATCAACGACAAGCAAGCCGATACGAGAAACCCAGGAAACACGATGCCGTAAAAGACTATCAAGCTTTTCAGCAGTAACAACGATGACGTCGGCTTCAGCAAGGCCCGTCTCAACAGTATCGACGTCAGAAATACTCAGGGCTACACGAGAAAACCGCTTCTTAAAAGAACGAAATTTCTCAGAGCCCAAGGCGCGCAAAGGAACTACGTACACAGCTTTTTTCCCTTGAGAGACAACTTCGTTCATAGCAAGCTCTGCAATAAGTGTTTTACCAGAAGCGGTAGGGGTACACACAAGAACGTTCTTTCCGGTCAGTAATCCTGCAGCAACGGCCTTGCTTTGAGCAGGACGCAATGAGGAAATACCTATTTGAGAAAGGTACGTTTGTGCAAGAGAAGTGAGTGCCATCAAAGAGCAAGAAGGTGCTTATAGTAAAAAAGTGTATCGAAAAATTTTCGAAAAAACATTATGTACCTATAAGAATACTCTTACGCGTATGAGTGGTGTGCAAGAGAAGACGCTTTTTAGAGTGGCAATTACTGTAGCAATTGCGGGGATACTGATACTTTTTTTTCTCGCAGAACTGCCACCAACAAGCATAACAGGAACACTTGTGTGGCACGAAAACGAACGAGGATTATTGTTAACAACACAGAGCTATTGGATAACATTCACGGAGCAACCACCTGTAGTGGGCACATGTATTACAGTAGCAGGCGTTGTTCGTGACGAGCAAATAACTAACGCACACGTTCTTCAAGTACATCCACCAAATTCCCGGAACTGTCCGTGATGCGTAAACTCAGGGTGTGAACTGTGTCGGGGGGGTCACTTAGAATAGTTTTTTCTCCTCCAGTGAATGTTACTGGTCGTTGTTCGCCAGAAGGAACTACTATGGTGCCTGTGTGGAAAACAGTGTTTTCTTCAAATCCTCTCCAGGTAAGGCGATACGTAAACTCTTCTGTGTGTGTGCGCTCGTTTCTAAACGTGGTTACTGCGGAGGTAAATCGGTTATCCACACTTTGTACCGTCCAAGAAACACTTACAGTACCTGATACTGTTGTTTCCGGTTCTGTAACGGGCTCTTGCGGGGTTGTTTCTTCTTCAGCAGAATTGGCTTCTTCTTGTAATAACAGTATTTCGGCTTGCAGGGCTGTAATTTCTTCTTGTGCACTGGCAAGTTCTTGTTGCACTTGAGCATGCTCCTCTACTGAAACTCCTTCTTGCACAGTTGGTGTTTGAAAAAAAAGTGCAGCAACGAGACCTAGTATGATAAGAACAAAAATTGTTCGCTCAAAGAAACGCTTATTAATACGAATGTGAACTTCTGACATGCAGTTTGGTCGGAGACAATCCCTTATAAACATTACGGAATTATTTAATTACTACTCTCTAAACATAACTTTATAACTCGCCTTTGTATTCGCTTTTTATGTATTCTCAAGAGTCTCGTTGGTCACGTATCAAACAATGGTATTCAAAAAACAGTGTTTTGGCAAACGGAATCATAGTAGCCACAACAGCAACAATGCCATTTATAGAAACAGTGGGCCTTGGCTTAAGCGTGGAGCAATCGTTTACTGCTCGAATGTCTAACGTAGGACTGCTTCATGTTGGTATGGCGACTGGGGTGATGAGTCTCAAGCAAATAACTGCACAGGCGCTAAGAATCACTGAATATACTCATAAAGCCGTTCATATGGCGTTTAATAGTGGTTATGTATGGGCTACAGGAACAGCAATACTTTCTCCTCTATACGGTTTTTCAGGAGTAGAAGATCCTCTAACAAAAGCAGCGTTAGCGACTCTTCCGCCTGCAGCGGCAGGACATTATATCATGTCTCGAGCAGAAACGTGGGTGCAACTCTCAAACGAAACTATACAAGGGGTGACAACTCCGAAATGGATGCAGAAGTTGTCTTCATCGGCTCGAAGGCAAGCAAAGCAAAAACTGCTTCTTACCTCGCTTCTGTTTGCAAGCCTTGCATACGGAACGAAACACTATGTGCTGCCGCAAACCTCGCTTAAGGACACATGGCAACGTGTGCAACAATCATATACTCCTCCAGAGAGAACGTATGATTCACTTGACCGTATCATACACAATTATAAATGAAAGCTGATTTCAGAGGACATGGAGTTTAAAAAATATCGCAAATCATTCCGACATTTTTTGAGTATCCCGTTTATTTGGATGATGATAATCCCTGTCATAATACTTGATATTATGTTATTTTTTTATCAGAATACGGCTATGCGCTTGTATGAAATTCCGCGAGCCCAGAGAAATCATTACGTCATTCTTGATAGGCAAAAGCTTTCTTATCTGAACTGGTTTGAAAAATTAAACTGTGCTTACTGTGGTTATGCAAACGGAATGTTTGCATACGCACTCGAAGTGGCAGCAAGAACAGAAAAATACTGGTGTGGAATAAAGCATAGCAAACAAAACAGGAAATACCACGTGCATGAGCATCATAAAACCTTCTTAGAGTACGGAGACGAAGAAGCGTACAGAAAATTATAATTACATTTTTTTGCTATGGAGGAATGTTTTTACCTGATCAAACGGTTTTAATATCGAATACGTTTTAAGGTCATCCTCAGGCGATAGTGCTGCTCTGGTACTTGCATATCCTTGAGGAATAAAAATTCCATCCCACCCAAATCCTCGAGAACCACTCGGTGATTGTGCAATGCTTCCAGGAAGAACGCCTTCAAATAATTGCATGTCTGTGCCATCAAAAAAACCAATTACTGTGCGAGCAGTAGCTTGACGAGAAGCGAAAGCAGGAATTATGTTACAAAACAACTCTAAAGACATGCGCTCAAGAAAAAACTTGACAAACGGGCCTGGAAGACCGTTAAGACTATCAATCTCTAACGAAACATCCTCTACGATAACAGGTTGTTTCACTATTTTATAGGCTTGTTGACATTTATGAGATACGATCTCATGCAAATTAAGGGACTGAATTTCCTCAAGCTCTAAATGTATATGGTTTATTTCTCGACCTAGCTGTTCGCTGGCGTATGCTGCTTTGTTAGGGTTGCCGGTAACAAAAAATACAGTTTGGTTCACTGATTTTGTCCACCTCTTTGTTGAGCATAATATGTATATGTTACTGTGTAGAGTAAAAGGCCAACACCAAAAGAAAGAAGGGTGCTATGATTGAAGCTAAGAATAGCTGGAAAAAGAAGGTCTAATTCAAGAATGCGAAAATAATTAAGCAACGCTATGTCTTGGCGAAAAAGAGCAATAAGAACAACAATGGTTACATGAACTGTAGCAGAAATGAGAACTACTGCGCGAGCAGCAAGAAACCAAGGCTTAGAGTTCATGAGGGTATGAGTTGCTTATTCTTTAAAAGTGTATATCTTGTATGTGTATTTTTTTGTCAGTATGGATGAGTTGTTATTCTATATTTTGTTTTTGAAAATACTGTATGTGCTTGCTTGGGAAGTTCACACAATCTAAAAATTACTATGTATGCGAATATTACCATAACGTAATAAAATACATTAATTAACGACTCTTAACTACTACTAATACGCAAAGTATATAGAGTCGCTACAAAAAATATGTTTAATACCGCATAACTGCTTTTATTAAATAATATATATTACTAATACACATATAGTTGATATATGGATTTCAGAAAATTAAGGGCTTTGCAGATAGATAATAAAATCAGAATAAATAACCAGATATTCAAAATTTGCTCTAAACAGGTTGCGAGAGAAGCGATAGAACATTTCCTAACAGCTGAAGAAACAGAACTTGAATATGTGCTCTCAGTACCGGATGAAAAAGATGACATTGAAAAACTCATGTTTTACAAAGTATTTAGGCATGGAAGTGATGTTCAATTTCTTCCTGTAGGATTTAAAAAAACAATAGAATTACTTGAGTAATTATTTCTAGTTTTTGTAAGTTTTTTGGCTATTGGGTTTTGAAACATATAAATCTGTCTGATCTAGTCTCGACTCGATACTATCTATGGCACCATGGATAGCATCCCATCTCGGATCTTCAAAGAATTTTCCTTTAGTTTCTAGTAGAAGTTTTCTAATCCCTTGTTCTATGGTTGGAAATCCTTCTAATCTTTCTATTTTTTGTAACACTTTGTAAGAGGGTGGTTTAGACCGGCCATTTTTTATATTATAAACTGTTTCTCCAAGTTCGTCAGGTTGTCCAAGTTTATCGTGATGGCTGTATTTCAAAACTTCCATATGTCCTTTGGTTATAGGGGTAATTAATACCTTCTTTTCCTTGAGAAAGTCTGCTATCGATTGCTCAAGCGGGTAATTTTTTTTCGTAGTACCTGGAGTGGTGTTAAATCTGCGAGTTTGTTGACTGGTGTTGGCAGGTCCAATATAATTAGGAAGAATGTTTGGAATAACTTTGTTGTCTATCCCCCATCTAAGTGCGTGATAGTTATATGGAACGCCGCTGCCTTCGCCATGACGTTTAACCTTTTCGTAAGCATCAATTGCATCCAGTCGTTTCTTCGCTAAAATCATTTCATCGATCTGGTCTTGGGTAATGATTTCCTGTTCCAATGCAGACAGAAGTAATTCTTTATCTACGTGTGGAGAATCCATACCATGTCTTCCAACTTTTGAAAGCTCCCACTTTACATCTGCCTCATGCTTGTTATTTTCTGTATTTATTTTACGTTTATTGCTTGTTATTATAAGTACTAAATAGCGGTATTTAGATATTTCTATTATGTAGTTACTATCAAGATGTCACGCTATTTATTTTTTGTATTTTCTCGATATAAATAGTTGGGGGATACAAATAAGATTGATAAGAACGAAAAGTAATTTTAAGTTATGGGTGATTGTGGGCCTTTAAATTGGGGTATTTAGCATTTCCCATTGGCTGCCATCCAAAACGCATCAAAAAGTGGCTATTTTGATGCCAAAACACAAGGGTTTTTCAGTGAAGAATCGTTGAAGCTTTCCGTAAGATTTTCGGCTTTTACGCCTTGAAACATATAAATTTGGCTGAATTAGTGTTTGTATGTTTCTCGAAATACTGCTTGCAATACTCCTCGGAGTGCTTGCTGGCTGTTTTACAGGCCTTGTTCCTGGGGTGCATGTTAATCTCGTAGCGACGTTTGTCATCGCTGCAGGTGTTTCCGGAAACGCACTCCCATTCATTGTCTCCTTGGCAATCACTCATAGTATCATAAACGTCATACCTGGAATTTTGTTGGGTGCTCCGGAGAGCAGTACTGCTTTAGGAGTTCTTCCCGGTCATCGCTATCTACTCAACGGGCATGGGCTTATGGCAATAAAATTAACTGTTGTAGGCAGTTACTTCGGACTCCTCATCGCACTCGCACTCATACCAGTTTGGTGGAACATACTCAAACTTTATCAGTACTTCACACCGTTTATTGGATACGCAATTATTCTGGTCAGCGCGTATCTCATACTGCGCGATAACAAAAGAGTATGGGCGTTTAGCGTTTATATGCTCAGCGGCGTTCTCGGATACCTGCTTCTCAACAAAGCACTCGTGCAGGAGCCGCTTTTTCCACTCCTTAGCGGCCTGTTTGGCACAGCAACACTTCTTTATAGCATGAATGAAAATCAAACCATTCCTCCACAACAAGACAGCACAGAAATACAGCTCAAAAAAGGACCAACACTACAAGCTCTACTGGCAGGAAATGTTGCAGGATTCTTCACCAGCATGCTGCCCGGACTAGGCAATGCACAAGCAGCAATTTTGGCAATGACTTTCACAAGAAAAATAGGTGATCACGGATTTCTTATCCTCATAGGCGCAATAGATACAATAAATTTTAGTCTGAGTCTTCTTACCTGGCTGGCTCTAGATAGAGCAAGAAATGGAGCAATAGTGGCAATAACAACACTTGCAGAGCCAGAAATAGCACTTGTACGCACATTACTCTTTACAGCAGTGATAACGGCAAGCATCGCAGTACCGCTCTGTCTCCTGCTCTCAAGAAAAGCACTGCGCATACTCAGCATTCTTCCATATAGAAACACCTGTATTGCAGTTCTCGCCCTCATCACAATACTGGTTCTATTCCTAACAGGGTGGAGAGGTCTGATCGTTTTGATTACCGCAACGGGAATAGGCCTCATACCAGCAATAAAAAAATGTGGTCGCGCACACGCAATGGGTTGCTTACTCTTACCCGTCGCGCTTTATTTTCTCTAATACTTTTAAAAGGAGATGATGAGTATTTACTCTATGATCGAGATTCCTCATTATATGTTGCCTACGTACTTAACATCCGCTCATGATGTTCAGCATCTGGCTAAACAACAACCAGGACATCCACTACTAGATGAAATTGAGGGATCCTATATCTTTATCCATAGGAGTGGCACTGTTTATGCAGAAATAGGGAATGAAGTTCATGAAATCGGCGATTGCAGAGATTTGAAAGATATACTTAAAGTGAAAAACACTCTGCGAGACGGAAAAAAAATGCCTCTTATTCAGAATTTAAGAATTGATTGCGATTACCGAGTAAAACAGTTCCCCGTCCCTCAAGGTATATCCTTAAATTTTAAAAGAATAGACTATGAACAACTTTATTATCCTGATACCGCCAAGTGAAGGCAAACAAACCGGGGGAGAAGAACACTCCATCACTCTGCACCCCATTGTAACAGAACTCAATCCAACACAATCAAACACCCCCTGCTTACCAGCAATCAAGAGATACACAGGAGTACTGTACAAAGCACTCGATTACAACACCATAAAACACAAAAAATACATTGATGAACACGTACGAATACTCAGCGGATTATTCGGCATGATAACACCAAAAACGCCTATACCCTACTACAAGTATCCGATAACAACAAAAGCAGCAAAGAAATGGAACGAAGAAAACAGCAAACAACTCACAGAAGCATTCGTCATAGACCTCCTACCGCAAGCACATAAAAAAAGTGTTGAGTACACAACAGGAGTAGAAATAGAGTTTACGCACACAAAAAACGGTAAAACCATACGATCAGGACACGCCGGAAAACATATCAAAGGACGATACCTCAGATGGCTTGCACAACAACATATCACAGAAGAAAAAGATATATACGCATTCAGAGAAGATGGTTATGTGTGGAATGGAAAAACATTTCACAAGACAATTAACCAGTGAGTATAAAAAAGGATATTTGCACACAATGCTATGAAACACATACTCGTATGGCACAGAAGAGACTTGCGTACAACAGATAACGCAGCACTCCTCGCAGCAACACAAGATGGCATCCCTGTGCCAGTGTTTGTGATAGACCCATTTTTTTTCCGAGAAAAACGCGAAACCTGTGATGACAGAATACTCTTTATGAGAGAGTGTCTTGAGGATCTGCAAGAACAATACAGACAAAAGGGAAGCGAATTACAAATACTATATGGAAATACACCAGACGTTCTCGTTGAGCTAGCAGAACAGCTGAATGCGAGGGTGTATTATAATTTTGATACGAACATGCCGTTTGGAAGAACAAGAGATAACAAAATAGCAGGGAATAACCGATTCAAAGGTTTTAGCAGTGATGCAATAATACGAACGCCATACAATAGAACCGAATGGAGAGAGCACTGCACAAAACATTTTCAAACACCTATCCCAGAACTTCCAAAAAACCTCCCGCTACCACCTCAGCTAAAACAAATATTGCTTGCAGAAATCATGCATACATACGGGATAAAAAAACAAAAACAAAACGTTCCTAAAGGAGGAACCGCGTCCGCAAAAAAAAGATTACTGGACTTTCTGAGCAGAATACAAGAATACCCGCGAAGTATAAGCAGTCCAAATACGGCAGAAAACGGGTGTTCAAGAATAAGTGCGCACTTGAGCTTTGGATGCATGAGCATACGAGAAGTATACCAAGCAACACGCAAATACACAAAGCAGAGCAGAGCACAAGCATTTTTTTTGGCAAGACTCTACTGGAACCAACACTTCACACAAAAAATGCAAGACTTTCCACAACTCAGCACCACCGCAGTAAACCCAGTGTTTGCTACACAAGGAGAATATGATGAAGAAAAAACACGAGCCTGGAAAGAGGGAAGAACAGGATACCCTCTTGTTGATGCAAGCATTCGCTGTCTGAAACAAACAGGATGGATAAACTTTCGGATGAGAGCAATGATAGCAAGTTTTTATTGCGACCTACTCAACCAACCATGGCAAATAGGAGCGGACTTCATGCACTACCACCTCATAGATGCTGACACTGCTATAAACTATGCACAATGGCAAATGCAAGCAGGAGTAGTCGGAGCACACCCGCCGAGGATATACAACCCAATAAAACAAGCCTACGAACAAGACCCAGAAGGAACATTCATAAAACAATGGGTTCCTGAACTTCAAGAAACCCCTCTTGAGCGCATACACGAACCACACAAACCCACACTGCTTATAGAACTCATACCACAAAAATACCCTGCACCCATAATCGAGCTGTCAACAGCAACGCAGCAAGCAAGAAACAGATACAAGCAAACAATACAACAAGCAAGAAATGCTCTCAAACAACCAGAAATACGAACAAGAGCAAGTCTGAGTGCATGGAAAAAAAGAACCTAACTCACTCTTGTTTCGTAAGAATTTTGAGTGCAGCAGCAGCACTCTGTCGATGCAGAGCAATTTTTTCGTCACTCATTTTATCAGCAAGAGAAAGAATCATACGCATGCGAGGATTATTCAGAAAAAACGATTTGTGATCAAGGATAAACGTCCAATACAAACCATCCCATAACTCCTCCCAATCGCCACGAAAAAAGCCCATCTTACGAATATAATTACTTCCAGAAATATACGGCTTGGTAGCGAACACTCCGCCATCAGAAAACAATCCCATACCAAACACATTAGGAGCCATCACCCAATCAGCACTATCAACAAAAAACTCCATGAACCAACGATAAGAATCTTGAGGATCAATACGTGCAAGAAGCATCAAGTTACCAGCGACCATCAAGCGCTCAATATGATGTGCATACCCAAAGCGATTTATCTTTGAGACCATGTAATCAAGAGGATCAAAACCAGAACCTCCCTCCCACCAAACAGAAGAAAGCTTATTTGAATGGCCAAAAACATTTCTTTCAAAAGGATTATCAGTGTAGACGTAGCGAATAAACTCACGCCAACCAATAAGCTGACGAACAAACCCCTCAACACTATTGAGAGGAGCAGAATACGTCAATGCAGCATCCAAAACCTCTCGAGGAGTAAGAAGACCGCAATTAATCAGAGGGCTAAGAACAGAATGAAATACGAACGGGTACTCATCAGTAAGAGAATCCTGGAAATCGCCAAATAAGGAAAATCGTCGCTCAAAGAAATCATGCATCCAAGAAACAGCATCTGTGTGCGTGACAGGCAACCAAAAAGAACTGGCCTCGCCCGGATGAGAAGAGAATCGTTTTTCCACAAGAGAGATAACCTCTTTAGTGATTTCATCAGGAGAAACGTCAGGAAGGGATGCAGGGATAATATCGTTAGGGAGTTTCTTACGATTCTGCGCATCAAAACTCCACGAACCACCTACGGGAGATCCTTCAGAGTCTAATAATACGCCCAGACGTTTACGCTGCCACACATAAAAATCATGCAATAACAATTGAGAACGACCGGAACGCCAAGAAGCAAATTCTTGCGGAGAGGTAAGAAAAGAAGGATTGCGAACGAACTCGTAAGAAATATTCATGTGATGGCAAAAAGAAATGAATTCATCACGAAAAAAATCATCCGCAATCACATAGGTAACTAAGGTGGATACTTCCCGAGTCTGGACTACTTTTTTAAGTCGAGAAAAAAACGGTTCATCAGACAACTCATGATACAATACTTCAAACGAAGAAGAAATACTCTCTGCATGATGACGCATAGCAGATAAAAACAGCACGATTTTATGCTTATGATACCTATAGTGCGTGCACAAGCCCACATCCTCAGCCATAAACACCGTATTTACATTAAGCGAGTGAGAGTGAAACAACATATCGCCAAGTATAACGCCTAAACGAGTCATGAAATGAGTAAAGTATTCTTTACTTCTAAAAACTACTGTTTTTCGCGTAACAAACTACTCTTAAAAATATGCGGAAGGTAACTTTCTGAAACACGCACAATAACGCAATCAACACCCCTGCGCTCAAGTTCTCCTTCAAGTTTATCAACAAAAAAAGATTGATCATAACCCAAAACAATGACTTGGGGACGAATTTCTTCAATTATTGCGTACTTATCTCCTCGCCGACCAAGAACTGCTTTGTCCACGTGAGCTGATACAGAGCGCAAACGAACGTCTTGTGAATGGACAGGTAAACGGCTTTTTATCGTCTTTACCGTCTCATCAAGGGCGATTACAGCATATAATTCAGAACCAAACAAGCGCGCCTGCGAGAGAAAAAACTCATGTCCCTTATGAAACAGATCAAACGTCCCAAACACTAATACGCGACTCATCAAGTACAAATAAATCCTTTCTTATAAAAACATTAGCCCTCCAAAGACACAGAAACGTTTAAAAACAACACAGATATTCTGACTGTATGAACGCAAAGATAGCACACTTTCGACAAAGCAAGCACATTACTTCTGGAAATCAAATGATCGTACTCGTAGACGGAGTAACGAGCAAAGAAGAAGCAAGCAAACTAGTAGGAAAAACTGTTACCTACAAAACAGGAAAAAAAGATATTACCGGAACGGTGGCCAGCCCACACGGAAACAAAGGAGCACTTCGCGTAGTCTTTGAAACAGGAATGCCTGGACAAAGCATAGCACAAACAGTAACTCTTTCTTAATTAAGCAGCGTTAAGAAACTGATTCTCTAACTCAATTGTATCACGCAACGAATTCATTATACTTCGGATTGAATATATTATTTTCTCTGCGTCTTTTTCAGGTAAATGAGCTTTAATGGTGCTTAATAATCTGTCAAGTTTTTGTTCGTTCTCTAATTCTTCAATTTCGGCTTTAAGTAGCTCTTCTGGTTTTTCGATAAGATGATTTTTTTCAATTTTGTACAGTTCATGGATCTTCTTTGCGATTTTCTTAATATCTTCTTCGATATCATCTGTAACACCAATATTCGAAGCTACCTCTAATTCTTCTTCAAGTTTTTTTAATACAGTGAATAGTATGTTATGAATCTTTTTTAAGTATTCTTTATCATTCTCATTCATAGTTTATTCTCCTCCGATAAGATCAGCAGTGGCTGCTCCCATTACCGCAATAATGCTTACTGCGGCCACGTTTTTATATATTTCTATAAAGCTCATATCAAAATTAATAATTCCAAATAAGAATAATACACAAATAATAATAGCATGTGCAACACCGTATATAGTGACTACGCGCCACGCGACATAGTGATGCTCTTTTTTGGTTTTACGAAAACCACTAAAATAAAGGAATAATATGAGAATGATTAATGAAGTAATAAGGAGGGCGTGTGCGCGAAGCAAGTTTATCGTCTCAGCGATACGTGAACCATAAAAAAAAGCAAAATGGCCAACTATACCAAAAAAAGCTCCAATAATCCCCTTTGTAATATCATGATACGTAATACGCGCAAGAGGTTTGGGAGAGACGTCGGAGAGAATTTCGCGTTCTAACTCTTCAAGACGCTTCATCTCATCAAATTCTTTTTCTTCAGCTTCAAGAAGTGTCTCTTCATCACGCATCTCACTACGCTGATTTTTTTCAATTCGAGTCAAGCGACGCTCAATACTACGTAGTTGTTTGCTTATATCTGCTAATTCTTGCTTCATAGCTAGAGAGGAAGCCATGCAGGCATGAGCGGTTCAATAATGTCCCAAATATATGGGCTGGCAGCGATTAACGCTCCCACAATCAAGGCGTGACTCATCTTCTCACCAATACTGTTATGGCCCTTTACGATAGCAGCAGCACTTTTTACCTTGATAGCTGCAATGAGGCCGATAACAACACGCAACCCTAAATCGAGCCAGAAATTTGAAGCAAGGGCAATAGAAGCCATGTTCGCAGCCCATTCAAGGTTCATGGCAATAAATGTAAAAATGAATGCTGTGGGAAGGGCGTGAAGACCATGGCTTAACCAACCAAGTCCTTTTTCGTCAGCGTGTACAAATACGAGTTCGACAATGCCAATAATGACGCCCATGTAAATTGCAGGAAGGAGGAGGAATTCAACCATACTGCGAAAATGTAGCTGTGGCTTTATAAATATTTCTTCTTTTTCTTAGAGATAAATATATTGTACAGCAAAGGTTTATATACGTTTACACTGCGTAATAAGTAGTAATCGCGATGAAACCTTATTATATTTTCCTCATAGTATTTCTTGGATTATTAGCTGTGCCAGTAGCACAAGCTAACCCGGTGATTGAAAACATTTGGGACGTGCTTGGGAATATAATATTCCTCATCATCCCCGTAGACTATACGGGTACCGGGGCACAAGCACTTGATGCGGTACTCCTGCTCTGGTTATTAGCAAGTGTACTCCTCAAAGCAGGAGAGAAAAGACTGAGTGTGTCAACAATCTGGGCAGTCACCGTTATCGCATGGCTTGGAATTATTATACCAAAAGCAGCTACCAACACGCTCCTTTTTGAAAATCCCAATATAACGATTTTGGGGCTGGTTATTATCACACTCGTCTTTGGGATATTGCTCAAAGATGCAGTATTAGAAAGAATATTTGAAAAAAATCATAATACGTTTCAATGGATTGTTGCACTCGCCATATCTCTTTTGGCAGTGAGCTCAATATTCTTTCGAATTGTTACAACTCCTCGTTTCGGTGAGACTCCGCTTGCAACTGCGTACATAACGGCTGCTGGATTATCAACTACCGTACTCGTACTGTGTCTCATATATCTTGCATATATTATCTCAAAATCAGGGTCGTCTCTGGGGCTTGGAGGAGGTGGATCGTTAAACTTTGGTAATGGAAGTGGGTTTAAGAAAATGGGGGATTTCATCAAAAAAGGTTATGACAAAACAGAGGACGATCTTGCGAACAGGAAAGAAAAAAAAGAGAAAAAACTCAAAGAAACACTCGATACAGCATTTGATAATCTCTCAAATATTACCACACAACATCAACAAACAAACCTCTCTAGTATAGCAAACTGGGAAGAGCTCAGTAATTATATTAAAAAAGTAGCAAACTCCATATCAGCATATATCCCTGCGATAGAACAATACGAGCAGTGGTTGAGGAACAGCAAACAAACAGAACTTCCCCAAGAACAGAAAGATGCATTAAGTGATCGATCAAGAGAACTGGATACTGCACTTGAAGCAGTCGAGCAAAGACTATCTCAGGAACAACAAAACCTTCCCAAAAAGGATGATTTAAAACAGGTTTTTGAAACATTCTCAGAATTAGAGCGAGAATATTTTAATGAAATTCTTGAAACAGAAGAACAAGCAAGAGTACTTAATGACAGTAAAGAGGCGTATTTATCTGCTACAGAAAACCTTTTTGGGGATGACAGAAAACAACAATACGAGACGTATTTTCAGAATACAGATCATTACCTTAATCTCTCGGACAGTTTATTTGGAAAAAGATCACTCTTAGCTAATGAAATCAACGAGCTTGTTCAACAAGCAGATGATTTCGTTCCGGTTGTCGAGGAACTCAGAGACGGGATAGATGATTACAGACAAGACGTTGAGCTTTTTACCGATCAAGAAAAAAAATTCCTCGAAGCTCTCAAAAATGCTATTGATTCGATAGAACAAGGAAAACTTCAAACAAAAGCAGGCTTCGAAGAAGTTAATTCGCAAAGTCTCTCGAAAGGATTTAATAACGTAACAAATGCGGCCGAGGAACTTGAAAAAGACACGCTCATGTCGGTAGCTGACTACACCGCGCTCAGCAAAAGACTAACCCAAGTACTTTCTGAGATACAGTTGAAGCAAACGGCTATGGAGCCAGCACGCAGTGAATTATCAAGCAAGGTTATTTCATTATCGGAACGTTTTCTTGCCGATAGTGAACTTGGCGGGGCTTATGAGCAATATAATCAAGTACTAGATAACATGTTCTCTGCAATACCGGATCCGCAAGAACAAAAAATTGAGAAAAAAAAGAAAAAACAACTCATAACAGAAATTGATGCACTAACCGCGAACATAACTGAAATAGCACAAAGACACGCGCTTAGTGACGTACAGAAAACAAAAAACTTATTTGTAACCGTTCTTGGTATATTACGAGATCACATTGATGGCGTTGCGATACAAACGAAAATAGAATCAGCAAAAAATCTAGGAACGAGCACGATCAAAAAAACGGCTTCATGGTTCAAAAAAACAACTTCAGGGTTTAAAAAAACGCCAAAACCAGTCCAACCTCCTGAAGATGTCTCAAAACAAATAAATGCTGTAATTGCACAAACAAAAAACATCCTGCATGAATACGAACAAAAAGACGTAGGAATGATTACAACATGGGAAGAACTAACAGCATACATAGAAAAAATCATACAAACAATAACTGCCTATATACCGCATGCTCAAGAATACGAGAACATAATTGCAAAAAACCCGCAAGAGCTTACTGCAGAACAAAAAGCGGAACTGGACGAGCAGAAAGAAAAAATTATGAAAGCAATGCGTGTAATAGAACAGCAACTACAAAAAGATATACGCACCATTCCAGACCAGGAAACGATACAGAATACGGTAGAATTATTCAAAAAACTAGAGAAAAAATATTCAGCACATCAATATTTCATGAATGATACATACAAGTCTTTTACAGAACAATTTGACGCTTTTAACGCATTATATAACAGCATAGCAAATCCGTCATTAGTGCAATCGTATAGAACAATCAATCAAGAAACCAGCTCGTTCACACAATTACAAACCAAACTACTTAACATATATAAAAGTTGTGCCTCGCAAAAACAAGCTATTGAACAATCGTTAACAACCACGAATCAAGCATATGCAAATATAAAAACTCTTATCGATCCATTTACAAATGACTGGTCTCTTTTCTCAAAACAAGAAGCTGCTCTAAAAAATTCTTCAACCACTGCGTTTACACACATAGAGCAAGCAAAGAAAAAACTATTTGGTCTCTCTGTTCTTTCTTCATCTCATCTTGAAGAAAGCATTCGTCGATTAAGTCTGATTGCTACGCAGCTGACATCCCCAAATATTCCACGAAAGCAAGACTACATTGCTCTTGCACAAAAAATAAACGGCAGATTAGATGAAATGGAACAGTTGTATGTTCGCATGAATCCAGTAACACAAAAAACCGAGGCGGACATAGTGCGCTTTGCACAAGAAGTTAGCGCTGCTAAACGACTAGGAACCTTGTTTGCTCAATTTATCGCGCAGGTAAATGCGGCTATTCTTTTAGTCAGGCAACCACCTGCAACAAAATCAGCAATTAGCACGAAAAAGGATGAAATAAACAAAAACATAACTGCTCTTCTCAGAGAAATAGATACGCTATTTAGAACATACACTCCAGCTCAAGAAGCAACCAGTATTGATGCTACATTTAAGAACGCACTAACTACGTTTATAAATCATGTAACCTATTTAGATACCATGCAAAATAATGCGCCGTCTAGCGAGGGTACTACATGACACAGTTTTATAATCTTCTTCACTATGTCAATCCTGCTGAAATATATCTTCAGGCACCCTATCTTTGGGATGCTCTCATTCTTTTCGTGTTCTTTCTGGGAACAACGCAGTTCGTATTTACAAGGAAAGAAAGCTTTGGAAAAAGACACGGTAAATCATTAGCAATAGCACTAAGCATTTTCTTTACTTTGTCACTGGTCTTTGCTTTGTATCGTGCAGGAGTGAACTTAGCACACCCAGGACTATCAATACTTCCCTTAGTGATTATCACAGCAGTGTTTTATCTCTTACTGTACAGCATACTGCATGATATAATAAAAATGTCAGCGGTGTGCGCAGGTTGTTTGAGCTACTTTATTACGTACCCAACAGTTGAGGCAATGTTTGGCAACCCAACAGCATTACTACAGTCAACCAACTCAGTGCTTGCCTCCATAATCGCTTTCTTCTGGGCAGTTTCTGTTATCGGAACAGTGATCTGTATCTTTGGTAAAGCGATAAGCAGTATCAAAGGATGGAGCGATACGACCTTTCCCGGGGGTGGTGGCAGTGGTGGCAGTGGTGGCAGTGGTGGCAGTGGTGGCAGTGGTAGCGGTGGCAGTAGTACGCCATCACCAATAGACCCTACTTTAATCCGTCTGGTGAATCAATTCGTATCTCAGGTTGGAAGATTGGACGTAACCAGCTACAAGAATAAATTAAATGAAATATTAGCGGCCCATACAGCAAGTAATATTCCCCTACGTACAACTAAGCTACGTGAATTGGTTCCAATATACCGTCGTTTGAGAAGTGATTTAACTGCCTTAAATGGCACTCAGAGCGCCATAGCTGCACATCCTGATGCTGGAAGATTATCAGGTTCACATGCAGCAGCACTAACAGCAGCATATTCAGCTTACTTTGATAAACTTACAGATTTCAATAGAATTCGTGCGAAATACATAAGCCAATATCGTCTAAGCGACGGGACACCAATACCATGAATGAAGATAAGAAAGCAATAAAGGATGTTAATACTATAGATAAAGAATTTATTGAACCACACGTAAATGAAGCTTTACATGCTGCGGCGACCACAGCGCATAAAATGAAAGACGAAAGGGCAAAGAAAGAACTCAGTAAGATTATCACGAAAGGAACAGGAATTCACTGGGAAGGACAGCTGATGCCTGAAGACGAAGATGATCAAAATGACATACAACTAGTCATTCAATTTAAAGATGCACAAAGATATGCGGGTAATACTATTCATCTCGAGTTAACATCTGAGAATAATCAGGTATTATTTGATCAACAAGTATCAATATCAACGCAATCAATTTCGTTGTCCATCCCGCGAGAAGAAAAAACATATGTTATTCAGGGAGTAAATGAACAATTCTTATTTATACAAAAACAAGTCATATCGATTACAGCACAATCACCAAGCAGAGTGGAGGTAAGTCTAGAACTCATTCAAAAAGTACGTATACAAGCAGAACTATATGACGGGGACAGGCCTTATGTACCATCGCATCCCAATCGATTCCACATTGGTATACTATCTGAGAATGAATCGAACACGCCTGACAAGATACATGCAGCACAACAGGAACAACTCGTATCCGGAGGGAATCAAACATATATCTTGGCAATAAAAAGTTCTGATCAACAACACATAATTCACGCAATAGATATACATACAAACGCGTTATTCGTCAGTGAACGGTTCACGCCCAATAGCAATCAAACCGTAAAAGTTGTTATGGTGCGAGCAGATGCCGTACAGATTCAAGGAAGAATTGTACTTGTTGATCCTAACGGAGAGTTTATCAAATACCCTGTAGGAGCAAAGATAACTCTTCATAGACAGTATACTGGTCGAACAGAGCGCGTAACAGAAGTAGATCCGGTAACAGTTCGTCATGATGAAGGGCTCTTTACCATCCCCATCAAACGAGAACGAGGAACGTACACGCTCCAAGCAATCTATGAAGATGAAGGGAAAATGTTTAACGGAACATTAGTTGGCACAACAGCGACGCCGGAATCAAAAGAATTAGCCACGCCAACTGACGTATTTGAAATTACGGAAGCAACGATAACGATTAAAAATCTTCTGATCTGGGTGAAACAAGAGAAAGCGCTAGAAGAGCATGCTATACTGCAAGTGAATATGAAAGCTGATACTGGAGAATTTAGTCAAAATCCTGATATAAACATGCATGCGATAGACGATAATAACAACCTGATACATGAATTTAACATCGTAGATAAAGATATAATGCCGCAGGGAGCGGACTGGACTCTTAATTTCAAAGCACAAAAGAATACTCCGTTTAAACTACACATAAAAGTCGAGGGTTTCAAAGAGTATGTTACGGACAGCCTCATACTCACGAACAACATGACAGGCATTACTGTGTATTTGAACAGAAATAAACTCGGTCCCGGACCTGATCCTGATCCTGATCCTGAGCCTGTTCCTGAGCCTGTTAATAAAGCGCCACATATCGATATTGATGTTTCAAAGTATGAGATTGAGAATGAGCACGAATATAAGGGAAAAAAACACGCGATAATTAAGCAATCGAGTTTACGAAATCCATTACTTATACCATTTACAACTACGGACAGAATTATTGGTTGGAATTTTCTATATAAAGTAGAATGTATATTAAAGACAGATAAAGGTATCGGCATTCGTGTTCCTGATAGTCTTTCCAGTAAGTTATTTCAAGCAGTAAACGCAATAACAATAAAGCGAAATGATAAAAATAGTTCTCTAAAAAAAATAGCCAATATGTTCGTAACCAAGAACACTATACAGACAAAGAATAAATTTATAGATGCTGAGAGAAGAGAACAATTTAAAAACAATCACCATGGCATATATCAGATATATACATCTAATTCATCATTTGTTAAACAAATAGAAATACACTTTACAGAAGATATTCAGAAGGAACTCTTTTCTATTGTTGACACGTATTATGAGACAGAATCGACGATTAACATTGATTGCATTTATATTTCTTTGTTTGCACAACCAGTACCCAGATCACAAGTAAATTATTCTCCGTTAGAAGGAGACCATACTACTTCAAGAGCATATATAGAGATTATTAGAGGGTAATTGGTATCAATTACTTGTTCTCTTTAAACGGACTTTTGACGCCGCGAATAACATCACTTGATACATGAGTGTATATCTGGGTAGTCTGTAAATTACTGTGGCCTAACAGCTCCTGAATAACACGAATATTCTCACCTTGTTCTAAGAGATGGGTGGCAAAACTATGACGCAATACGTGAGGAGTAACGTGCTTTGTAATACCTGCTTTCTGGGCAGTACGATGCACAATGCCTTGAACGTTGCGTGTAGTCATAGACCCCGAGCCAAATATATATCCAGAACCTGATAGCTTTTCATGAATACTCTGTGGAACTACAGTAACGCGATCTTTTGCGCCTTTGCCCTGTCGGACCACAAGTGTGCCATCAGAGCGAATATCTTCGTAGCGAAGTGCTACCACCTCAGAAACGCGCAGACCACAAGCGTATAAGAGGGTGATAAGTAACTGGCTTTGTTCTGAAGACGCAGATGATATGAGGCGGGCTACTTCTTCTTGAGTGAGGTACACAGGAAGCTTTTTAGCAAGTTTTGGAGCTTTAATATTGGTAAAGCCGCGCTCAAGAACATCATTAAAGTAAAATAAGAGAGCTGAACGAGCAAGATGCACGGTAGAAGCACTTTTGCCTTCGCCAAGTAAGTGCGCAAGAAACAACTTGATATCATCACGACTCACGTCTTTTTCAGGAACTGAGCTAAAACGAAAAAACATTTCTACATAGCGGACATACGCTTGTTTTGTATGTGCAGACATTCCACGAAGAGTCATTTCAGCAATCAACGATTTCATATTATGCGAATAGCGTTTCCTCTTTAAATACGTAAGCATATGAGTATAAAAATAAGAACAGTACACTCTATTATATGTATATTATTCTTGAAGGTATAGATGGAACTGGGAAAACAACATTACTGCATGCACTCAAAGAACGGTACGCGCATAAGGACATATTTGATGTAGCGGAATTTGAGCAAAAGCATGCAAGACTGCCACAAGAGAGGGACGAGCAAAACGGAATACTCCTGAAGGATGCAGACATCCTTTTTGTAGCCGAACCAACGCACAGTGGAATGGGTTTGGTCATCAGAAACGAGCTCATACGAGCAACGACAAGAAGCTACGCACAAAAAACACTCGCACAAGCATACGCGATTGACAGAGAAATACATTTCAAAACAGTTCTCCTTCCTGCACTACAGAGAGGACAAACACTCATTCAAAGCAGAAGTTGGTTGAGTTCGCTTGTGTACCAACGAACGTTAGATCCAACACTATCTCTTGTTGAACTACGCGCTCTTGAAGGAAACCGTATAGCAGAAACACAGAAACCGGACCTTGTTTGTTACTTGCACGTTAAAGAAGTAGAAACAGTTGTAGATCGAATGAAACACAAAGAACAAGACGTGTTTGAAAACCAAGATGTGCAAACAAGAGTAGCGAATGGTTATGCTAGCGAGTGGTTTGTTCAATATATTCGAGAACAAGACATTTGTTGGAAGGAAATACCAGTGGACGCAACGGTCGAGCAAGGCGTGAAGGCATTTCTTACAATCATTCAGGATTGGATAGAATAGATTTTATTGGCTCAAGGTACTCCTCCCATCCAGTCCCTCCTCTCCGAATAAAATAAGAGGGGTGGGGGAGTATCACAAACCGATTATCAATGAGTTTTCCGCTTTCAGCAAGAATATTTTTCTTAGAGGGAAAGAAAAAGCGCATCGCAAAGCGACCTAAACAAACAATTATACGCGGACGCAAGAAAGCAAGCTGTTCATTAAGAAAAGGAGTGCAGACTGAAACCTCTGCACTAGTGGGATTACGATTACCTGGAGGGCGACATTTTAAGACATTAACGATATAAAACCGGTCATCAACGCCTAAAAAAGAGATCCACCTATCAAGCAACTGTCCAGAACGACCAACAAATGGAATGCCCTGTTCATCCTCAGCAGCGCCCGGCGCCTCACCAACAAAAACGACATCAGGGGTTAATGAACCGCGACCAATGACACAAGAAGTACCAGGAAACATCTGACCACAAGGACTTTGGCTAATGCGAGCACACAATTCATCCCAAGACATAACGAAACCATACCAGTAGTGTTTTAAAAGAGTATTGTTTAAGAGGAGAGTGCACATACATATTAGCCCGTACAACAATAATATTGCAATAGAAATACGAACAGAAGCACAGCAATGCATAGCGTTAGAATCGCTGATACAACTTGACGGGACATTGGAGGAAAAGCGGTTTTATGAACTCTTTTATGAAGCTGCAAAAAAACAAGGAGAAGAACATGCGCGCATAGAAGGCGTAGATGAATACAAAGAATTTCAAATACTCAATCTACTCCCCAAGATAACACTACAAAAAAATACTCGTATACTCCCAGAACAAGATGTTTTCTTACAGATAGAAGGAGACTCTCTACACCTGCACACACATGCAGGAAACATAAAAGGATGCCTATTTGGGCATGAGGAACTATGGGCATACACAGGAGAAGAACTATACAAACTAAACGTATCTGAGGCAACAAGAATTCTGTCAGAACAATGCGAACAACACATTCCAAGCACGTTTACAAAAACCTATCTTGAAGAAAATTATCATAATGAAGGAAGACTTGGAAGAACAAAACTAACAAAAAAAACAATAGTACAAGAGAGACATGCTCCCATACCAAGACTGTATTTACGAGAAGAAGAGCAACGCCTCCTCATTGAATTACGGATAGCATACGCAGAAAAAGAGCTTCTGGCAGGAACAACAAAAGAGATATATGAATACAGAGAAGGAACTATCATCCACATTCCCAGAGACAGAAAGACAGAGGAATTCTTTATTATACAATTCAAAAAAAATAATGTTCGTGCGGTGCGCGATGGATATACTCCGAATAACAACCCATTTGAATGGGTGACTGAGGACGTGCAAGAACTCCTCTCACTTGGATTTGAGGTATATGGAAGAAAAAATTTACTCCACTACAAAACGACAACCCAAGCACGCATAACTGTAGATACCAAACAAAATCAAGACTGGCTTGAACTACGCATAGAAACAACATTAGGTGAGGAAAAAATACCTCTGAGCATTTTAAAAGAACTCTTACGAAAAGGAGAGAGGTACGTAAAACTTGCGGACCAAAGCACAGGAGTAATGCCAGAAAAATGGGTGAATAAACTCCAGAACACTATAGGACTGCTCGAAGTATTAGACGAAACAAGAGCAAGAGTAACGCCCGTACAATTACGTGCAGCAGAGGCTTTACAGGAAGTAGCAGATACCAAGACAACAGATGCGTTTTACGCAGAGATAAAAAAGCGCTTTGAAGCATTCACGCACATACAAGAATATCCCCTTCCAAATAATTTCAGCGCCACACTAAGACCATATCAAAAAACAGGCTATGACTGGTTACGATTCCTGCACAACTATGGTTTTGGAGGGATACTTGCAGATGATATGGGCCTAGGAAAAACAATAATGATGCTAGCGGTGCTCACCAAATACCATGAAGAAAATCCCAAGGAGCAAAGCATTATTGTGGTGCCGACAAGCCTTGCACATAACTGGCAGGTAGAGCAGAAAAAATTCTCTGCACAACTCACAAGCAGAGTACATCACGGCCCACAAAGGAGTCAACGAGCAGAAGAGCTTACAGAACAACTTATTATAACCACATACAACACACTCAGAAATGACGAGCACCTTCTTCTCAACAAAACATACGGCTACGCTGTGCTTGATGAAAGCCACGCAATAAAAAACGTTTACAGCAAGATCACGCAAACAGTACAACGCATACAAGCAAAAAACTGCATAGCAGTAACAGGAACCCCTATAGAGAACAACCTTGAAGAATTATACAGCCAAATGAACTTTGCAAACCCAGGACTTCTCGGAACAAGAGAATATTTCTTGCAAACGTACGCAACAAATCATGATGAGCTCAAAACAGTTATTAAACCATTTATACTGCAACGAACAAAAGAAACAGTCGCAAAAGACCTGCCAGAAAAACAAATACAAGTACAATACATAGAACTCAGCGAGGAACAACAAGCACTCTATCAAGCAACAAAAGAGTACTACAAAGAAGACCTCCTGCTTGCACTCAAAGAAAAAAACGATACAAAAACACAACAGGCACTCTTTACAGGCCTACTTCGACTACGGCAACTCGCAAACCATCCAAAACTCATAAACCAACAATATCCGCTCGTAGGAGATAAACTCAAGGTACTTGCAGAACAACTTGCAGAACTCACCGCAGAAGGACACAAAGCACTTGTGTTTAGCAGTTTTACAGGAATACTTGACGCACTTGAACAACTTATTGAACACAAAACGTTTCTTCGCATAGATGGAAAAACAAAAAATAGACAGGAACTCGTACAACAATTCCAAAACGGAGAAGCAGAAATCTTTCTTATCAGCCTTAAAGCAGGAGGTGTAGGTCTCACACTCACAGAAGCAGACTATGTATTTATCGTAGACCCGTGGTGGAACCCCCAAGCAGAAGCACAAGCGATAGACAGAGCGCATAGAATAGGCCAAAAAAGACCTGTATTCGTGTACAAGCTCATAACCAAAGGAACAGTAGAAGAGAAAATACTCGCTATGCAAGAGACCAAAAAAGCACTTGCACAAGAAATAATTGAAACAGAACAGGGAATATACAAAGAACTCAGTCAGGCAGACATAGAATTTCTTTTTGAATAATATGTGCAAATAAAAAGCAGTCATCATCTTTAGGCAAGTATTTTGACAAAAACCGTTTTCTCAAAAAATATAACAAGAATGATGCCTCAGCAGATTCTGATACAAGAACATTCTCAAGAAATCGAAGAAAATCTTGATAAAAAAAAGAGCGCTTAAAAAGAGGAAATAACCCATACTACATATGAACTATAGCAGTGCCCAAACAGCAAAGACCTTGCAAGAATATGAAAAGCGACTTGAGAGCGAGAAAAAAAAGATAATAGATGCTCAAGCACCAGATCCAAGAGCGAGCACTCATTTATACGCCCAAGACATACGTCCCATACTCGCTGCACAAAAACAATCAGACGTACTAGTGATCGTAGGAATAGGAGGAAGCAATCTTGGAGTACAAGCAATTGAGCGCTATCTCTACAACGAAAAAACAATTTATTACGCAGATACCATAGATCCAAGAGACATACACCGTCTCTTAGGGCAATTACAAAAAGAGTATGAACGAAAGAACAAAGTAGAACTCATTATTATTAGCAAAAGCGGAACTACAACAGAGACAAGCGTCAATTATGAACTGCTTAAAAACCAACAACAAACATACCAAGAACCACTTATCACAACGATAACAGAAAAAAACACTCCTTTATACACAAAAGAGTCACTTATCATACCCGCTCACGTAGGAGGAAGATACAGCGTATTTAGTCCGGTAGGATTATATCCGTTAGCACAACTAGGAATAAACATACAACATCTTCTTGCAGGAGCAAAACAAGCAACACAAATAAACGATGCAGTACACGTAGCAGCAGACATACACGCAACAAACAAGCCCGTACTTAACCTTTTTTTCTTTGACAAAGAAAGTTTTTATCTCGGACAATGGGTAAGACAACTCATTGCAGAAAGCTTGGGAAAAAACGCTCAAGGGATGCTTCCAACGATAAGTATAGGAACAACTGATCTCCACAGCATAGCACAACGTGCCTTAGATGGTCCGGATGATACGCACACGATATTTGTACGCGTAAACACAAAGCACACACAACAAGTAATGCAACCATACGAAATTGATACCAATAGCTTATACAAAACAATTTATGAGGCTACACAAGAAGCCTACACGACACATAACAGAACGTACAGCACAATTGAATTAGAGCCAACTGAGGAGTCGGTAGGAGCGTTTATGCAAACATGGATGAACGCTACAATGTATCTGGCAGCCCTTCTCGAGATAAACGCGTTTGACCAACCGGCAGTAGAGACATACAAACAAGCAACAAAAAAAAGACTCCTATATTAAGTCCGAAAGAGAGAGATGTAAGAGCACATTATCCTCGATAAGAGAAACAGCAGAACCACTAATTAACAAGGTCTTACCAAGAAGACCAGGACGACGAACTTCCAGAGAAATAACCTTTGTTTGGGTAGAATCTAGAGAAACAAAACGAACAACACCCACTAACTCTCCGTCACAGTCAAATACGTGCATTCCGGTCAAGCGAAACGCGGGACGAAAAGACAAGAAAACAGCGTGATCAGTAATATCTGAGATGAGATCGGCGCCAACAACTAAACCCGAACGCAAGAAGCCCTTATCGATCATAACGCCAATAACAGCCATGCTCTGAGGATCGATATATATCTTACTCGTAACGCCAATAACAAACCCGTCTTTATCAATAACGTCCTTGCCGAGAACATCCTCAGAAGTAATCGCTCCTTCAAGAGCAGTATTAGGTAAAGAATTTCTTTGCTTCATCATACTTTTTATGTAAAAAAATCACTTTATTCATTCGGTTCACCTCAGAAATAGGAACTTCTAACTTCCAAAATATCCGTCGACGAACAATAAGGCTAGTGATAGTATTAGTTTCTTGCTCCCGTAAAACATCAATTACTCGACCAAAACGTTTTCCATCAGAAGAAAACATCGCCCTGTTTCTAAACAGAATGAACGGGTCAATGGAGAGAAATACTGCTTTGGCTGTAAAACGAGAGACATACTCGATACAAATATATATTCTTCGAAAAACATTTCTTCGTACGACTATTCCCACAACAGTAGTCTGATTCGCATCTAAACGAATTTGAGATACTCTACCAACAACCATGCCATTCTTGGCAAGAACGCGCTTACCTAAGAGTGTGCGGGCGTCACGAGTCTGCTCAAAGGAGACTGCAGTAGTAATAAGGTGCTCCATATACAAAGAAAGAAAGAACTATTACTTAAAAGCTTCCAAAAGTAACGATTAACCCCAACACAGAAAACTTGATGATATTGCCCAATATAAGAAAGAAAAAAAGGCGCGCAATATTATACTTAGCGATTCCTAAACTAAAGGTGAGAAGGGGGCTGGGAGCAGGAATCATGTTTACGACAAGCACGGCCCAGGATCCGTACGTATTAACTTTGCGACGAAGAGCATACATTTTCTTTGCAGAAACAAGGTGAGAAACTGCGCGTGAGAGCTTCCACCCAATAAGATAACTTACAATATTTCCAAGAATAAACCCTCCAATAACGGCAAGAATACTGGCGATAACAGGGCTACCATTTGTGACGCCAAGATAAAACGTGGCCTCAAGAGGAACGGGGAAAAAAAATAATCCACTAATGGCTCCACTATAAAACAATGTTGAAGGAGTAAGAAGAGAAAGATCAGGGCGAATAGACGAGAACACTTCACTCAAGGAAGTTCCCTCAGAGAATAAGCTCGTAACCGCAAGAAATCCTCCAAACAAACTAATAGCGATGATAATAGCTAAAGCGATGATGCGAAAACGAAGATGTTCACGCGTCTCAAAAGCAAACACTCGAGATATTTTCGTCTTTTCGGTCTCCACAAAAACAAAAAACAATTAATTTATAAAAGGCTTTTGTTCATACAGATATAGGTGAGTGCAGAATGGGATTCTATAAACCAGAAAATAAAGACTATATTCTTCAAATAATACGCAACGCAAACATCGCATACGTCAGCATGGAAATAGGGCTAAAAAAAGATGTGCATACATACAGTGGAGGACTAGGGATACTCGCAGGAGACACCCTTTATAGTAGTGCGGACTTAGAATTGCCCGTCGTAGGAATTACCCTTATTCATCACAAAGGATACTTCAGACAAGATATTATTGAAGGAAGGCAGCAAGAAGAACCTGAGCCCTGGGACATAGATGCATACACCATTGCACTTCCAGAAGGAAAAACCTGTCTACAACTACAAGGACGTACGGTACATATTCTCCCGCGCGTAGGAATTATTGTGGGTGAGAGAAGACATATAGTTCCCATACTTTTTCTCGATGTAGCAGTAGAAGAAAACCATGAACACGACAGGGGCTATACGGATAGGCTGTACGATGGCGATTCGCGTATGCGCGCCATACAAGAGGCTATTTTAGGAATAGGTGGAAAGCGTGTTTTACGAGCGCTCAACTGTCGAAATATTCACACCCTGCATATGAATGAAGGACACGCAGCATTTGCGCCCCTCGAAGACGTGCGATATCTCGGAAAATACTATGGGTTTAACAAACCAAAAATACACGAACTCGTAAAAAGCGGACACGTCTTTACCACTCACACGCCAGTTCCGGCTGGACACGATAGATTCGACTACGGTATGCTACGAGAACTGTTTAGCGAGGAAGACTTCGCGTGGGAAAGCATAGACTTAGCAGGACACTACGAATGTAACATGACGTACCTCGCACTCAACCTATCACGATACTGCAATGCCGTAGCAAAAAAACACGGCGAAGTAAGCAGAAACATGTTTCCAGGATATACCATCGACTCCATAACAAATGGTGTACACCTTCCAACTTGGACGCACACAGCAATACAACAACTGCTAGACACCCATCTTCCTAGCTGGCGAGTAGAGCCAGGAATACTAAAACACGCATACAAAGTATTACCGCACAACGAGTTGCGTGCAGCACATGCACAAGCAAAACACGATCTCCTCGCATTTGTAAAAGAAAAAACAGGAAGAGAACTCTCACCAGACGTGCTCACAGTCGGGTTTGCAAGAAGATTTGCGCCATATAAGCGGGCCGATTTATTGTTTACAGACATAGAACGACTACGCAGTATTGCTCAACAAAAAATACAATTTATTTTCGCAGGAGAAGCACATCCCCGAGATGAAGCAGGAAAAGATATACTTGCAAAAGTGATTCGATACACGCAAGAACTCCAAGGAGATATAGAAATAGTATTCATCCCAGATTATAACATTGAGTGTGGACAAAAAATGACGCAAGGATGCGATCTTTGGCTAAACAATCCTATACCGCCAAAAGAAGCAAGTGGAACAAGCGGTATGAAAGCAACTGCAAACGCAGTGCCCAACCTCAGCACTCTAGATGGATGGTGGATTGAAGGAATCACAAAAGACCCGCTAGCAGGCTGGATCATAGAACACAGAGAAGATGAACGAGACGAGATAAGTCTTTATGAGCAACTTGAGCGGATAACGCACATATATTATGATCAACCAGAAAGATGGAGCGAGCACATGGTACACGCGCTCAGTCTCGCGCATTACTTTAATACGCACCGAATGGTACAAGAATACGAAACAAAGGCTTGGACGAGAAGAATATACAACTAAAGAATACTCTTTATATACTTGTGTTGTTCAAAGTAACGTATGAATGAGCAAGCACCTGACTCAGTGCAATCTTTTTTTGCAGATTTGGAGCGAGAATTAGGGATAGTTCTGAAATATAAACGTGAATTTAAACGTCTATACAACAGACTAAGCAAATACGATCAAAGCACCATTGACCGTATTCCAAAGAATAAAACAGTATTCACATACTTACTTAACAGAAAGATTGCTGCGTTAGAGAATGATTTGCAAGAACTTGAAACAATAATGACGGGACTAGAAAAATTCCTAGAACGGCGCTTATATTCGGCGACTGAGAGGAGAAAAAAAACAGTGCAAGACATAAATAATGTATTATTTATTCTTATCCAGGATATTCGAAACTATGATTCTCTTTTTACAAAGGCACAGATAACAACCTTTAATGACGCGCTCGCTGCTTTTATCAAACAAGAATGGAAACAAGATGCAGAAACGGAGCAGAACTTAACATTAAAAAATCTTGATAAACGAGCAAAAGGATGGTTTGGTATACCAGATACCTTTTTTCTTCTAAAAAGTGCTTCTTACCGGGTAAATAGACTGAAGAAAAAAGTTGCTCCAGTAGTCATTCAATATGGTCAAATAAGAAATCAATTGTCCAGACACGAGGTACAATCAGATATATTTCTCCTCTTACTCGGGTACATGAAAGCGTTAAAACCGCTCGAGAAAGAACTGGGAAAGATATTTATTTTGTTCGAAAGAGCGCTTGGTGCTATGGATAAGCGGCACAAAAATCTCCTTGAGTCATTAGCATCATTCACAGAACATATAAAAAATAATGAACGAGTAGGAAGACAAGCAAAACAACGAGTAGACAAAGCAATAGATACGTATAAAAAAAATTGTGCACACATAGAGCTAGTGCTTACTGAAGATGCGAAGAGCAGTGTAGCAATAGATGACATGCTTAACTCAATTAGTACATTGGCAGAGAAACTCATAGACGTCAATGAGCAAACTAGAAAACGGTTACAGGAAAAATCCGCGCAAAGACTTGCTGCTTAATGCTTCTTCTTAATTAATGCATAAATCTTGTGCTCGACATCATCAGCGTTCTTAATGGAGGACAGTACAAAATCTTCTGTCCGCTCAGGATGAGCGACGTGCAAGACGATATCGGATGCGCCTGTAAGGCGGTTCCAAAAAGAAGAGTGATTGGTAACCTTAATAATCTGCTTTACAGGCATACTGGTTTTACGCACAGAAACTAAGCGAACTTCGCGAACAATGTGGGTATCGTAAAACATGTACCGCGTAGCACTAAGCGTGATGATGCGCGCTTTGATTGCGAGAACAGAAAAAAAGAGCACTATACCAACAAGCCACCAGAATAAAGCAGACATATTTACTGGATAGAATGGACGAATAAGCCAGAACAGTAAATAAGATACAACTCCTCCCACTCCGAAGCGAAGAAGATAATGTCCAAGAACAGGAGTAATAGCATCAAACAAATACGGTTTACGCGTAAATTGCAGTTCTGGCATCTCATAAGAGAAGAATGTGCCTATAAGAATCTTACGAAAAAATTATTGACTGCGAAAGGTAGCATTGCTACCAAACCGTTCCAACGTTGCACCATAGTACTGTCGAAGGCATCATATACGCAATGAGAAACGAGAATAGGTGGCTGATTCACTGCATGGTCGGGGTTATGACTCCCTTAATGAGTGGATGTGCTCTCATGAAACAATGCATTATAAACACAAATAACGCTGACAAGAATATTTGTATGAGGAAGATAATAAAACGATGCCCCGTCCGGGACTTGTATATAAATTGAACTCGGAGAATGTATTATTTTCTTGCTTGATTCCAGAGAATTTCAAAATATTTCTTGTAGCTATCTGCAACATCTTTGTTTTCAATTACTGTCCCTATTGGTTCTTGTGACCATACAATTATTGCTACTTGGTTTGCATAAATACAGATTTCTGTCAGTGGCTCAAAATGTTCTTCAAGGAATCTTATGTTGTTGAGTTCGTGATGTATTGAATTTGCGTACGTTCTCAATGATTCGTTAAATAAGATTTTTCCTCTAATATTCTTCTCTTCTTGTTTCCGTATAAAATTCTTCCAGAAATGCACGCCCAATAGCTCCACTGATTCTTTTGGCGCTCCTATATGCAAATAATCTTCTCCGATTTCTATCTCTTCGCTGAATATTTGCTTGATTCCACTAATTCCTGTGTACATCCGAGTAGATGTTTTTTGCGGTAGTTGTTTCTTCTGCTGTATGTCTTCTTGTAACTCTTGAATCGCTTGATCGTATGTATTAAATTTTTTCTTTTTTTGTGTGATGAACTCTTGAATCGCTTGAGGGCTTTCGCATTGGAAGTATTTCTTGGATTCAATGATTATTTCGGATACAAGACCTTTTTCTTGGAGTTTGTAGAGATTATCGTACACGATGTTTTTGTGTAGTTTTGTAGAATCGATAAGATCTCTTGCAAAGCCTCCTCCGATGTCTACAAGCGCTAGAAATACTTTGATCTCATTTTGATTGAGCCCATATGCCTCAAGAGCGTCTTGTATCATAGTAGTCATATATGTGACAACTGTTTATTATATTTTGTTACTCTACTATAGTAGTATGGAAAACGCAGAATTATTCTACAAACAACCAGAAAACCAACGAGAACAAGACAACGAAGCCATGCATGGACTAATTGCAGCGCGCTCTCCAAACTCACTACTAGAGATAGGGTGCGGATCTGGAGATATGCTAAATAGATATGATAACTCCCGAGGAATCGACATAAATAGATCCATGGTTGAATTTGCTCAAAAAAGAGGTAACAATGTAGTGCTGGGCGATGTTACTGACTCTGGAGTTATGGAACAATACTTAGGAATAGATGTAATCGCAGCAAACTATGTATTTACAGAATTAAAGGCTGAGCAGATTAAGGCTGCATTCAAAAACATCCAGTATTCACTACGAAACCAAGGGACATTTTACTTTACTATAACAAACCCGCAGACACGACATCGAGAAGATCTACCAGGCTATAAGGTTGTTTTTGATGAACAGTTTAAATATGAGAGAAAAGACATCCCATTTACAGTCTTACTTGAAGACGAAGACGGTAAACTTCGAGATGTTGGAATACGTGACTTCCACAATCCCATAGGTGTTTATCAAGAAAATTTGTACAATGCAGGATTTCTTGAAACAAGAATTCATGAACTCAGCGGAAAAAACGACTTCGTACATGCTCTGTTGTTTGAGTGTAAAAAGTAACGCTGACAAGAATATTTGTATGAGGAAGATAATAAAACGATGCCCCGTCCGGGATTCGAACCCGAGTCTCCGCCTCGAAAGGGCGGAATGATTGGCCGGACTACACCAACGGGGCAATCAATTAGAGAAATTTACTTGTTGTTTATAAACGTATTGTTCAACAACACTTAAAAATCATCTCGTTATCATTACTTCATGTCTTATGTTGGCTTCATACAAGAAATACTCGAAGAACTGTCCGTCCCATATCCCATCTCTCTCTCGATAGAAAAAAGTCCCCGAGAACTCGTAACGCAAACGGACAAAGATATAGAACAAGAGATCAGACAAAAAATACAATCGCGCTATCCAACACACGGAATTCGAGGAGAAGAACAAGCAAAGGTACGAGAAGAAAGCGACTATCAATGGGTCATAGACCCAATAGATGGAACCACAAATTACGTGCATCAAATACCACTATTCTGCACAGCAATAGCGCTCCTTTATAGGAATACTGTAGTGGCAGCAGGAGTAAAGGCACACATTACAAACAATATATACATAGCAGAAAAAGGAAAAGGAGCAACAAAAAACCGTCAACCCATACACGCAAAACGACAACTGCTCAAAGAAGGAATGGTGGGATTCTGCCATGCAAACATGCCTGAAGCAATAGAATACATGCATTCGCTATATAAAACGTATAAACTGGCGACAAGAGACTTTCGCAGACTCGGAAGCGCAAACCTAGAGCTGTGTATGCTGGCAGACGCAAATCTTGTGGCGTTTATAGGATATGAAATACAACCATGGGATTTCCTTCCAGGATGCCTTATAGCAGCAGAGGCAGGGTGTACGATAACAGGTTGGAATGGAGAGTCGTGGCAAGACCCAGCAACAAGAAGTATTAAAGCAACAGCTCCAGGAATAGAGCTGCCATGATGCGCCACGTTATCATAAGCGACACACACGCTCCACACATTATTGACGAAATATATGAAGACGTAGTACAGCGAATACTTCCAACATATGAGGTTGATGCGATCGTTATTAATGGGGATTTACTGGGAATTTTCTCACTCGAAAGAAGCAGAGAGCATACAACGCCTATTACAAGAGATCAAAAAAAGACGTATTTGAAACAAGCTGCACCAAAATGGGCTGCAGAGTATTCCTGGGGCGCAGCCCTGACCGAACAAGCGGTCATAGCATATGTCGAAGAACGATATGAATGGGTGGTTACTACGTTGAAAAAATTCTCAGAACAAAAGTACACCCTATGGAATATGGGAAATCATGAAAGCCCACATCACTTTCTTGTGCTACAAGAACTTGCATTCCTCACAGAACAAGAACTTCCCAGTATACCAAACCAAGAATCCCTACACGACATATTTGCTCGACACGAACAACAACTTGCACTACTGGAGCTCACACACGCATTCGCGTACATAAGACACAAACCGCTCATACAACAAAACACCCTCATTCTGCCCATACCAGGAGAGAGTCATGACGCAATAGGAAACACGCGCCCTGCCCACGCACAAGAGCATAAAACAAAAGAACTCATACAACAAGCAAAACAACTTCTTACGAGTGCACAACATATTATTATCTATAATCATACGCAAGGAGATTACGATAGACAAACAGGTTTTTTTGCACCGCTATCGCCAGCAATAAACGCATTTATACAGGAAACTAAGGTGCAAGATATCATCTGGATACAAAGCCATAATCACTGGAGCTTTACACAACACATATACACTGATAACACGCATTATATCCTAAACAATGCAGGTCTACAAGGAGGTATTTATAATTTGTTAGAGATAGGAGAAGTAATAACAGTATATGACGTGCATACAAGAACGACAACAATTACTGCACTCAAACCAACAAGCACTCCTGTACCTAGTCAAGATCAATTAGCAATTATCCAACGAAACTATATGAACAGTCTAGATATCTTCATGCACAGAAAAATGCGTTTGTGAACGCGGAATATGCGGAAACAAATCTAATTGTGCTTTTCGCTGGTCAGAAGTTTTTTGAATGTATTGTATTCTCGTAATCAGACAAAGTTGCGGGTTGGTATGCGCTAAACTGCTTAGGCATGGTGGTGTCTTGCTCTTCTGCGAATTCTGAAGGTGTTGTACGAATATGGAAATACGGTTCTTGAGCTCCTAGTTGTAGAGTTATCTGGTGTATGTACAGAATATGAACTTTCTTGGACACTAAGTTAGGTTATCTGCTACATACGCGATATTATGTTCCCTATCAATAAGACACTAGCCGTGATAAAACGTATCGCCTGTGTATGCGAGTGCGGAAAAACGTTTCATACACGAGATAAGCAGTAGCAATTTAAAAAAGATGGGCCCAAAGGGATTTGAACCCTCAACCACTGGTACACTCAGAAGCCCAAGTGTAAACGAGAAGCGTACTGCTTGTCGCCTCATATAAGACCAGCGCTCTACCAGATTAAGCTATGAGCCCGTACCAGCAAGAAACAAATAGGTATTTTTAAGTGCTTTGATTTATCGTTTTGTAGCGATATTGAAAGATTTATAAATCAAGACAGAATTTACAGTTGTACGCACCCATAGTCTAGTGGTATGATACGGCCTTGCCAAGGCTGAGGCGCGGGTTCAATTCCCGCTGGGTGCAGATTATTTTTGTTTATTTCTCTTGTTGATATACCTAATTATTAAATACTTCTTCACATTTACCCTGGTATGGATGCAGCGGCAACAATACTTGCGACATTGAGTTTTTGTGCGTCAGCAACATTAGTGTTTGCGGCGTACAAAGCACACGCTGTGCTCCGCTCAACCCCGAGTCGTACCTTTCTTGCAAGCTCGATACTCATCGCGGTGGCGCTTTGTACTACAATCGTGCAAAATACGCTGTTATCACAGGAATTTCTACGAATACTGTATGATGTGAGTATCCTTGGAGCGTACACGCTTCTGTTACTTGCGGTAGAAAAAACAACCACTCCTGGCTCAAGAGTGCTCGCTCTCATCGCAGTTTTTCAGACCTCTCTGCTCGCAATAACTATTCCAGTCATCACGCACGTGGTTGCAATCATTCTGTTAAGTCTGCTTGCACACAAATTTTATCGGAACTTTTTACAAAAAAATAGCACGAACGCGCTGCTTGTCTATGTTGCTTTTATCGTACTTTTGCTTTCACACCTCACACTCCTCTTCTCATTTACCACGCTCTTTTCAAGTATGTTGCAATTGCTTGCATTCTTTCTATTGTTTAGCATGTTATGGAGAATAGCGCGCATATGAAACGAACAAAACGAGAAACAATAGCAGATATGTTAGAGGCTTTAAGCAGCAAAGATCAGAAGCCAACACATCTCATGTATAAGGCAAACTTAAACCATCCTCGAATGAAACTCTTGCTTGATGAGCTTGAAGAGAATGCCCTTGTGGAAGTTACTGGTGAATTGATACGAATAACAGAGCAAGGAAGACTGTTTCTTCAAGAATACAAACGTGCGCAACACCTTTTTGATAGTTTTGGGATATGAGGGCGCACATGCTCTGTGTATGCAGGCCTTTTTTTCTGCTGATGCGCAATTGGTTGCGCACTCCTCGGATAATGTGGTTGTTCTTTCTGATGAGCGCATGTATGTGTTGCGCTGGCAAGACCTGACAAAAAAAGGTGGCTATGTGTACGTTGCCATGATTTTTTTGTTGTACGTGCCAAATAAATACAAAACCTTATAAACAAAATAAAATTCGCTTACTGTAATGAAACGAAGTTCACGACGCTGGAAGAAAAAAGGCCAGATGCGATGGAAATGGCAAAGAAAGCGTATGAAAAAAGAAAAAAGAAGAAGACGAAATAGGTAGACTTATAAATCTCTTCGAACTTCGGTTCACAACTGCACACGCAGAAAATTCATTTATCGCCTCCTGCCAAAACGGCATATTATGTTTATGCAAGTATCATACTTGTGTATTACAAAGTGTTATGTAGAAACCTACATAGCATAGTAGGCATGTGAGAACAAACGACAATTCCAAAACAATAAGTACAATAATTGTGACTAACAACAAAAATACCCGTTGATCCTGCGGGAGATTGCTGCTAGTAGGATTCGACTTAGCCATGCAAGTCCAGGGGACTCTTGAAGTCACCGGCGAATCGCTCAGTAACACGTCGATAATCTACCCTCAAGTCAAGAATAGCCACGGGAAACTGTGGGTAAATCTAGATACACTATATCACCTGGAATGCGATATAGAACAAACTCGCGCTTGAGGATGAGACGGCGGCCGATTAGGTCGTTGGTGGGGTAACGGCCCACCAAGCCAATGATCGGTACGGGCCATGAAAGTGGTAGCCCGGAGAGGGACACTGAGATACTGGTCCCAGCCCTACGGGGTGCAGCAGGCGCGAAACCTTTACAATGCACGAAAGTGTGATAAGGGGATCCTACGTGCTCATGCAAAGCAT
>SKHI01000017.1 GCA_007117065.1 Candidatus Woesearchaeota archaeon | reverse complement strand
TTTTTTGCTATCTCAAGTGCTGTAGGGTACAGAAGTTTTGCGTGTCTTGTGTTAATAATGAAATGCGTTTTTTCCGGTCTAAAGCCAAGTGCTATCACATCACGCATGTTTTCTTCCAGCCAGTGCGCTGTGTCTTGTAAACTAATTTCTTTACTGAAGAGAAACTTTTCTTCGTCTGGGAATTGGAACCAAAGCTCTGCATCAAAGACGTCCTGTAACCATTTTGTAAACTGCCATGCTTGTATGTGACCAAGATGTATCGGCCCTGAAGGGCTTCTTCCTGTGTAGAGAAAGAAAGGGTTTCCTTTGTCGTATTCGTCAAGCACCCATTCCAGCTCTCTATGTGCAAAAAATATCCCTCTTCGTAAATGTTTATGAAGCGCTAAACCTTTTTTCTGCGCATACTGTTCTAATCGTTTGAGAAGAGCAGGAGAAATTTTTTGAACCCCGAAGTCTTGTATAACTGTATCATAATCTATATTTCCTTTTACTTCCCAGGGAGTTATTGTTGCCACAAGGGTGTAAAGTCTTATTTCTTTAAGTAGTTTGGCAAAAAGTATAAGAACAAAACCAAGTTTTTTGGTCTATGAATAAAAAAATACTTGATAGCATACAGCTTCTTAAAACAGCAGGGTTTTCGTATACAGTAGTTCCTGCTCAACAGAAAGATTCTCATGTAGTAAAAACTATTGTGTTTAAGAAAAAATCTGATGACACACCAATCGCAGTCGCCCTGCCTCTCGAGCATCGGGTCTGTTATAAAAAATTGCGCGAATTAGTTGCAGGTCCTGTCAGCGCATTAAGTCCTGACGAACTAGCACAACTTGGGTGGCTTCCTGGCGAGTGTTGTCCATTAACGATTAATTGTGCATTGTTCGTAGATGAATCTGTTTTGAAAAGTTCAGAAATACATACAGGTTCAGGTGACATACTTTTCGGTCTTCGTTACTCTGTAGACGCTCTACAACAGCTTCGCCCTGATATCCATATCGTTTCTCTTTGCAAAGAATAAGTTATTTTTTTGTAAAGTGTTGATAACTCAGTATTTGGAGTATAAGTTGCGCTCCTATAAACGCCCACGCGACCCATTCAAGAGAGAGCATAAGAGCCAGAATGTAACCAAAGTATGTTCCTCCGATAAGGTTTTTGTTAGGGGGATGCTCAAACGCGTTCTCTGCCCGTTGTGTCCCTCGTATGAGATTGTGTAACTGAAGTAAACCGATAAGCACTATTGCTAGAGTGACTGCCAGAGTGAGTTTTTGTTGTATGAGAAGAAGAATAAGTATGAAATATCCGCTTACCCCGTCCACAAATAAATCAAGTTTTTGTCCGAGTATAGATTCTGCTCGTAATTTTCTTGCAGCCCAGCCATCTATACCGTCTAAGAGCAATGCGATAAAGTATATTGTTGTTGCCAGGACGTATTGTTGTTGATGTAAAAGAGCGAGCACGGGGATAAGTAAAATAAGGCGAAAAAGAGTTATTGCGTTTGGTATCCAGCGATAGTTCATGACAGAGAGAAAAAGAGATTTTTTATATGTTTATCTGAAAATGCGAGGATATAATATTCCTAAGTGCTCTGCTGTCCCTTCTTCCATACGTAAGCCGAGTTCTGCACATGCAGTTCTCATTTCTTCTTCACTTCGCGTTTCTATTTCAAGAAGCGTTGGTATTCCTTCTTGCTCGTCTATTTCGTAGCTTACGTCTTGTTTTTCATAATGCGTTCTGTATTTGTAAAATTCTTTTATTATGTGATATCCAAGTGCGATGAACAAAGTTATTGTTTCTTCATATGTACTGTGAACCTGTATCTCTGTTTCTTCTGCTACGCGCACAGTACCTATTTTTGACCTACTTTTGTGTGTAACAGAGACGAGTGCGTCGTATTCTCGTATGCGTAGTACCGGATCACCTTCTGTATACGAATAGTTTTTTTCTCTTCCAAGATACGTGCTTCTTGTTTGTGCGGCACGTACTTTTTTTGCACCTATCGCGTGCAGTTTTTGCTCTATTTCTTCTTTGTTTATATCTAAGAATTTGAGTTCTACTTCTTGCATGGTCATGGAAGCCAAGTATCGGGTTTTTTGAGCTTTTGAGGTAAATACTCTTCTAATACATAATTAAGACCCCATTTTGCAAGTGCTTGCTGTTCTGCACGCACGCCCATTTTGAGCATTTGTTTTATTGCCGACTCCCATTCTTTATGATGTTGTATGAACGGATCGTTTTTTATTGCATCTTTTCCTCGTTTTATGTCTACGTCTTTGAGGTTGTGGCTGGGCAGCTGGTAGGTTTCTATATCTTGTGGTGTCACTCCTATAAATTGTGCTTGTGGAACGCAAAAGTATTCATTGACGTGTGCTGCGTTTCCACTTCCTACTTTGAGTGTTCGATATATGTTAGTGTATCCGTATACATCACCGTCGGTAAAGACGTATACAGGTATTTTTTTGTCATCTGCAAGTCTTCGTATGAATCTTCTTGTTGCTCGCGAGGGAACTCCTTTCATACTTACTAAGATACAGTTTTCTTGTGTGAAGAACTTGTGTTTTACCAGTCTTTGAAACATTCCTGCTGTTTCTATTGCGAGAATGAATTGTGCCTTTGTCTCAAAGCGTAGTTCTTCTACATCAGCGGGGATATTATATGCTCCGCTTCCAAATTTGGTACAGTCTATACGTATATCTTCTCCTGTATCAGGGTCTTTATCTATAATAATAAGTTTTCCAGCTACTGCTCCACCGTCTTCTTCTGGTATAAACCCGAGTGCTTCTCTTTGTACGCCGAGCATTGCTTCTATATCGTCCATTACCGCATCGCTTTCTGGTTGTTCGTTGAACTTTGCGTCTTCCCAGTTCTTGCTTACGTAATATGCTTCTCTTTTTGTCATCATATCGTCTTTTTTGATGACGTTTTTTGCTTCGTTGAGAAGAAGAACTGTTTGTGCGAATGTTTTTATGGTGCTTGCGTTCAGATGCCTTTCTTTGGTGCTCTGACCGAGTACAAAGTATCCTTCTTGTTCATTATACGTTACGTTCGTTAAGCTTCGTATCGGGGTAGTGAGTATGGGAGCTTTTTCTTCTTCAATACTTTTTCTTATGTGCAACGCTATTGCTTGTATTTTTTTTATTGTGTCTTCTTTACTCATCTTCTTCCACTCCTATTTTTGCAAATTCTTCGTCGTATTCTTCGTTTTTACTTGGATCAAATTCAAGAGTGTCTAGTGCGCCTCTTTTTTTCTCAAGTAACAGTTGTAACCCGCTCTCCAGGAATTCTCTGTCGGCTTCATCCCCCTCGAGTATCTCGTTTACTCCGTTAGCGAGGTGTGGTAAGTATTTTTCTATGTACCCTCTTTTTTTAAGTTCTTTTTTTACGTTTTGTTTCTTTTTCGTATACTTTTGTAATTCCCTTCCTGCTTCTTGTACACAGAGTTTTATCTCTTTAATAATGTCGTCGTAATGAGCAAGTGCTTCTTTTGCCTCCGAGGTAAACGGCACCCATACGCTTGCCATGTGCACAAGTATCATGACAGGTCCACGAGGGGTGCTATTTCCGCTTTGTTCTAAGCCGTAGCTCTTCCAGTTCGTATCTTGTATTGCTTTTGTAACTGCACAGCCTCCCTGCTGATACAGTAGCGGCACTTTATTTGCAAAACGCAATATTTCCATCGCACCGTCTGCTTTTATTGTTCCTCCATATGCAATGCAACACTCTATTACGAATGGGTTTCCTCTGTAGACTGCTGGAGTTCTCGATACTGCAGTATAGAATTCTGCGTTAATCTCTTTTTTCATTCCTTTAAGCAAAAGCTGTTGTCCAATAGGGCTAATACAATCGGTTGGAGGACTCATTATTTTAGTCTCTCTCATTCCTCTCAATAAATCTTCTGCCTGTTGTCGTGAAAGAGTTTTCGGTTTTGCTTTTGGACTTATCTTTGCCGCGCTACAAATATCATTTGCTACAGTGTTGCTTACTCTGCTAAATTCTTCACGCAAAAATGCCAGGATTGTTTTTTCTTCTGTAAAGGTAAGGAGTTTTATGAGCATCCCTAATTCTATTCCGTACGGATGCGGCTTGATTTCTTTGGGCGCTTTAGGCACTTGATTGCTTGCTCTTGGAAAGACATATTGTTCTCCTTTTGGGTTTACATATATGAGTTGGAGGTGCGGATTTACTATTGCTGTTTGTTTTAAGTAAGCATCTACTGATTGGTTTCCTTTTGCATAGCTTCCCTCAAGATCTATTTCTATTCTTGTTCCGTGTTCTTTGCTCCACTCCTTTTCTTCCTCGCGAACAATTTCCGGGGTATTTTTCTGGGTGTTTATTTTTACTTCAAGATAATGTGCTGGTTTGTCAGCTCCTGTTTTGCTTATTATTTTTGCTGCGCGTCCTGTTGTGAGTTGACCGTACATTACTGATGCACTAATTCCTATTCCTTGCTGGCCTCGGCTGTTATGTGCGGTTATTCCTCCTGTTCCTGCTAAGAAATTTTCTGCTTCTGGTACGCTTATGTCGTATACGTATTCATTTTTCTTATTGTTTTTTTGTATGTGCGTTATTTTTACTGGTAAGAAATCGCTTTTCTGAAATTC
>SKHI01000023.1 GCA_007117065.1 Candidatus Woesearchaeota archaeon | reverse complement strand
TTATTTTTTTATTTGATATCAATAAAAAATGTTTTTTTCATCAAAAGAATAATTTTTTTACGCTTCCAACCTCTTCAAAACTGTTTTTTTCTGAATAAATCCAGGCTCCAAGTGCAACTTCTCTTCAATAGTTCCTGTGTTAATAGACGAACCAAATTGTGTTGATACAGATAGAATAGTATTTTCTAGTTTCATGAGTCGTAACGTTTTTTTGTATCGTAGCCAATGATAAGAAAATCTTTGTTCTCTACAGTCTTTGCTTTTTCTAGTGCTACTAAAAGTCCAGCTCTCGAACTACGGCCAAGATCTTGATAATCTATTTCATCCCAGCGCACGAAATTAAGAAATAAAGGTAATTCTTTTTTTGTTTTTTCTTGGTAGTTAGCATTCATTTGCTGGTCCGTTACAAGAACGATTTCATCTAGTTGTTCTTTAGCTGCTATGCGCAAATGAGGAAAGTCTATTCCATTATAGCTCGTTCCTGGCAAGCTATGTGTTTGTAGCGTTCCTGGATCTATTCCTAGAAGAGACTTATATACACCCGGATACTTAAGCTCGAAACCTGCTGCTGACTGAAGTGTTTCATATCCTATCAGCTTAGTATTTGAACTAAGTTCTTTAAACACTCGTGCAGGTCCAACAATACTTGATCCATTCCCTATTGCCGGTATGAAGTAATCGATGTTGTTTAGTTGCTTTAGTGCTTCTGTTGCGATGGATGCAAGTGCGTTTGTGGTCACGTAATTTTCTGTTGGCAGCCCTGTTTGTTCATCTTTAGGTCCCATGGAATGATTAAGAAATGCCATTTCACCACCATATCCTTTGAGTGTTCGAAGGTTTTTTCTAATCCAAGCAGGAAATTCATTTACATAATCACCCGATATTTCTATAAGTTCATCTACACTGCTAGCTACTGCTTGTTTTCTTGTTTTTTCTAGTTGTTCTGGAATAACAGCTGTGCAGTGATACCCTAAAATTCTTCCCACCCCTCCAAAGCTTATTCCTGCCGAACCTGAACTCGTTTCCAAAGTTTTGTCGCCTGATTTGATTCGAAAACGTTCTTCAGGGTGATTTTCAAAGTGCTCAAAAAGTGCGAGATATACTCTATCGTAGTGGCTTCCAAACGGATTGTTTGACTCTAATTTTATATGTATTCGGTTGTTATTAGGTACATCTCCGTTGTATGCGCGTATGGGCGTATTACCAATTGTTTTTTGAAGTGATTTTCGGTTCATAACTACTATGTAGTGATAATGATATATAAACTCCTTCACCTCATAGGAGAGGAGAAATAATATATTTTATATATGTAAACATAAATAATTATTTAATGCAAGCAGAACAACTCCAAGAACTTGGACTCACAGAAGGAGAAAGCAAAGTGTATCTTGCACTATTAGAACTAAAAGAAACAACAACAGGAGCACTAATAACAACAGCGAATGTATCGAGTTCAAAAATATACAACATACTAGATCGACTAGGACAAAAAGGACTTGTAAGTAGTATAACAAAAAACAACACAAAACATTACAAAGCAAAAAATCCAAAAAGACTCTTAGACTACATACACGTACAAGAAAATGAGTTACAAGAACAAAAAAACAAAGCAGAAATAATAATCAAAGAGCTCAGTCAAATACACACAACACCCAAACAAGAACAACACGCAGAAATATTACAAGGAACAAAAGGAATCAAAACATTTCTAGAACAGTTCTTAGAAGAACTCACAGAAAAAGACATTATGTACATCATAGGAGCAAACAAAGAAAGCATACAACTCATGGGATCGTACTTTTCAGAATGGCACAAAAGACGAGTAAAGAAAAACATTACTTGTCTAGCAACCTATTTACCAGAAGCAATTGAACGAGCAAAATTCAGAAAAAAAACACCTCTAACACAAACACGCGTGTTGCCAAAAACAATGAAAGCACCAGCATTCTTTGTCGTAGGTGCAGACTACTCAGCAACATTCATATTTGGAGGAAACCCATTATGCATAGTAATAAAAAATCAACAAGTAGCAACCAGCTTTGAAGAATACTTCAAAATACTCTGGGAGCAATCAACAGCTGCATAAAATATTTTTATTATTGTATGTCTTTGTATTCTATGATTTGTGGTTGTAATGTGTATGCTGCTCCTGTTGTTTGTATATCGTATATTTTTGTTCCGTCTCCTCCGTCTCTTATTCCTTTTATTGCTCCTGGTAGGTGTACTTTTCCGTGTCCTCCTTCTAGGTCTTTTATGAAGTGTGGTGTTGCTACTCCGCTTGTGTGTGTTGTGAGTGCGTCCATGATGTTAAGTCCTACTTCTAGTGGCGTTCTGAAGTGTTCGTTTCCAAAGTTTTTATCGCACTGGTAGAGATAGTATGGGTCTATTCCTAGACTTGCAAGGATTGAGTAGAGGTTTTTCATAGTCTCTGGAATGTCATTTACTCCTTTGAGCAGTACTGCTTGGTTTCCTATGCTTGCTCCTGTTGCTTTGAGTTTCATAACTGCCTCTGCTGCTTCGTACGTGATTTCTTCTGGGTGGTTAAAGTGCGTGTTTATGCGTACACTTTTGGGTTTTCCTTCTGGTGTTAGTCCTACGTAGTTGCTTATAACTTCTGCTAGTCCGTCATCTACTCTGTATGGTAGGGTGACGAGGTTTCTTGTTCCTAATCTCTTGATTTGTACATGGTTTATTTCGTCGAGTTTTCCTAGTAAGTAGTCGATGTTTTGGTTGCTGTATGAGAGTACGTCTCCCCCCGAGAGGATTACGTCTATTATTTCTGGGTTGCTTGCTATGTATTCCATTCCTAGTGCTACTCCCTTATTATCCTCTTTGATGTTTGGTTGTGTGCTTGTGTCGTTGACGAGTCGTTTTCTTGTGCAGTGTCTGCAGGTCATTGCGCAGTTTGCTGTTGTGTAGAAGAGTACTCTGTTATCGTACTTGTGTATGATTGTATCTACTCTCTTTACTTCTTCTGGAAACATTGCTTTGTCTAGTTCTAGTTCTAGTCGTTCTTCTTCTGTTCCTGGTCGAACAAATTTGTTTCTTACTTTGTATGGTCTAAAGAAGTCTTCTGAGAGTGGGTCTGCGTATTGGTCTGGTGTTCGTATGAGTTCTTCTTTTTGTGGAAATGTTTGCAGCCCTATTGGTCCTTTCTTGTCTTGTACTAGGCTTGCAAAGTATGGCGTTACTCTCATTCTGAAGATCTGGGTTACTTCTTGGATGTCTTTAATATTTTTTTTTGTGTATCCAAAGTGCAGTAGTTGTTCTGGTTTTCTAATGGTGTTTCTTTGTTGCCATTTCCAGTTAGTCCAGTCTTTCTCGTTTACGTCTTTCCAGAGTGCGTTTCTTTGTACTTTTTTTAGTAGGCTCATTGGGTGTTTCTCCATAGGTGTTTGTTTGCTTCTTGCGTGTATTGTATGAATCGTTGTATTGTTTCTTGTGGTATTGGTATTGGTCTGCTTGTTCTTTCATATCCTTCGCTAAATGCTTGTGCTAGTGTTGCTGCGTTATGTGCTAATCCTCGTATTCCTAGGTGTTCAAACTCTGCGAATAGTGCGCTTTGTGCTTGATATCGTTCTGTTTGTTGGTGTATGTTTGTTTTGTTTTTGCTTGCGTCTTCTAAGTCTACAAAGCTTAGTGTTCCGTCTGTGTTGAGTATTTCGTTTCCAAACCAGCTGTGCGGGTATCCTCTTGTCCATCCTTTTCTGTGGAATTCTTTGTAGTGGCTTCCTAGGCTGTAGCCTATGTTGTAGACATCTTGTTGTGTTTGTGGGTTTAGGAATGCTTCTTCGTCGAGGTTGTTTGTTCTAAACATTCCTGTTGTTTCGTTAAAGATGAGTTCTCCTGTCTTGATTTTTTCTGTTAAAATATTTCCTTGTATTCCTAGTATTACTTCATCTAGCCGTACTTCACTGGTTACTTCTGTTATGAGTGCGTGTGCTTTCTTGTTTGTTTGTGGTATGGTGTATTCGAGTATGTCTATTGGTTTGTAGGCTTCACAAAGTCCTTCTTTGCGTAGTTGTTGTATTGCGTTATATTCATTAATTGCTGTTTGTTTGTGTAGTATTCCCCGGTACTCTTCTGTTTCTGTTGTTTGGTTGCCTGCATTTCTTGTGTAAGTAAATGGTTCGTTTGTTGGTCCGCGTTCTTTGTATCCGTTTCTTTTTATTTTTAGTATTATTCCTTCTTTCTCGTACAGACTACTTCCTGCTCCTGAACTGATTCCTCGTATGCTTCCTTGCGAGTTCTTTAATAGTATTATTTCTTGTTTTCCTGTTAGGATGCTTCTTGCCGGTATTTCTTCTAAGCTTACGTTTCTTCTTTGTGTTAGTGCGTAGTTTCCGTCTGGGTTGAAGTCGTTTGCCCATCCACTGCTAAATCCAAAAGTTTGTGGTTTTTCGAATCTGAAGGTATTTGTTTGCCCACACTCATGTTTTGTCATATCTTTCTAGTAGTAATAATTTGTTTTTAATGTGTGCTTCAATAAAAACTAAAGCAAAAGCTTTAATACCTCTGTGTTGCATAACAACGACATGGTACAAGATTTACAAGTGCTTTGGGGTAAGAAAAACACAACTAAAGACTTAGTCTTTCGCCTCCTCATGGATACTCCTGAACAAAAAATTATTCAACTCACAAACTCGTTACGAAAAACATACGGGAAATCAGTTACGTTTCAAGCAGTACGTCAAGCAGTAAATGAACTCGTAGATGACGAAGTACTTACAAAAAATGATTCTTTATACAGCATCAACCCTTCTTGGGTATATGAAGCAAAAAAAACACTACAAACAATACATGAGCGCCTTGAAGGAAACGTACAGGTGCGAGGAGACTCCATACAAGGTGATCTCTCAGTATTTACCTTTAATTCAATA